>JAFUBV010000229.1 GCA_017460025.1 Methanobrevibacter sp.
AAGAACCACACTCCAATATTTCTCCACCATGATTTACATCATCAATTCCAATATCTATTATATAGTCCGCATTGGCGATTAAATCCAAGTCATGCTCGATTACAACTACTGTGGCTCCCTTTTCAATCAGATAACCAAAGACGTTAATCAAACGTCTGACATCCAATGGGTGAAGTCCTATTGTCGGCTCATCAAAAATAAAGACTGAATTTTTCTGGGATTTTCCTATTTCAGAGGCAAGCTTTAGCCTTTGTGCTTCTCCACCGGAAAGGCTTGGAGTTGCTTCACCCAGTGTCAGATAACCCAATCCCAGATCAGATAGCTTTTGAAGCTTTTTTGTAACTTTTGTAAGTTCAAACAGTTCATTTAATGCCTCATCAACTGTAAGGCCCATAATGTCTGCAATGGAAAGTCCATTATATTTCACTTCATGAGCGTGCGGACCGTATCTTGTTCCTTCACAGTCAGGGCATGTCATTTCGACATCAGGCAGGAACTGGACGTCCATTGAAACGCTTCCTGTACCGTTGCATGTCTCACATCTTAAAGATCCCGTATTATATGAAAAGTCTGACATCTTATATTCATCGCTTAATTTGGCGAATTCACGTCTTAGGTCATCAAGAACCTTTGAATATGTGGCTACGGTACTTCTTACATTGTTTCCGATTGGAACGCTGTCGATAAGTTCAATCTTTTTAATGTCTTTACAGTCAACATCCAAAACTCCTTCAGATAATTCATCGCCGCCAATGACTGATTTGACTGCAGGATACAGTGCTTCTAAAAGAAGAGTTGTCTTTCCGCTTCCTGAAACTCCACTTATCACCGTTAATTTGCCTTTTGGAATCTTTACATTCATTGGCTTGACATTGTGAATTTTTCCTGTTTTTATTTCTATTTCTCCGTTTTCAAAGATGTCTTCGGACTTATCCCTTATGATGATATTTTCCGAATTTGTGAGAAACGGCGCAATCTGTGATGAATCATTCCTTTTGATTTCATCAAGCAAACCCTCTGCTATGATATTTCCGCCATCAAAACCTGCTTTTGGACCCATTTCAATCATATAATCTGCAATGTTCAATATTTTGGTGTCATGGTCAACCAGAATTATTGAATTTCCGTCATCAACAAGCCTTCTGATTACACTGATCAATCCTTCGACATTGTCGGGATGCAGACCTATTGAGGGCTCATCCAGTACGTAGAGGACTCCTGTCGTATGGTTTCTTAATGTCTTGGCAAGCTGAACTCTTTGAAGCTCTCCTGTTGAAAGGGTGTTTGAAGGTCTGTCAAGAGAAATGTAGCTTAAGCCCAAATCAAGCAGGATGTTTGCATTGTCCATGAACTCCTCTGATATTGCTTCTGCCATTTCCTTTAATTCTTCAGGCAATTTTGAAATAACCTCCGGAATCCACAATACCAGTTCCTTAAGAGTCATTTTACATGCCGTTGAGATGTTGATTCCGCCAAGCAGAGTCTGGTTGGCCTTTGAATTGAGCCTTGTGCCGCCACATTCACTGCAAACTTTAGTCGTTAGAAACTTATTTATTTTTGTAAGACCTTTTTCAGTTTTGGCCTTTTTTAAAGCTTCCTCAATTGCCTTGTGAGCATTTCTGTACTCTGCATTGAGTTCAAACAGCTTGCCGTTTTTTGAAGGTATGTTTATGTATCTTTTTACGGCTTCACCATTATAGACAATGTCTTTTTCCTCATCTGTCAAGTCCCTGAAGGCAACGTCCACCCTTACGCCGAGCTCTCCTGCAACCCTGTACATCCATGATATTCCGAACTGGTTCCATGCATCAACAGCACCCTCTTCAAGGCTTTTTGTTTCATCTGAAATCAGTTTTGTATCATCAACATCACGTATAAATCCCGTTCCGCTGCATGTAGGGCAGGCTCCGTCTGAGTTGAATGCATATTCCTCAGCGCCCAGGCCGTAGAATTCCTCACCGCACTCATGGCATTTGATTGGAATTTCTCTGGCCACGTTCATCGTCGGCTCCTGCATGTGTCCGTTGGGACAGAAATAGCTGCCGCATCGTGAATACAATAATCTTAATGAGTTTAAAAGTTCTGTTGATGTTCCGAATGTTGATCTGATGTTTGGAATGTTCGGCCTTTGGTGAAGCGCCAGGGCTGCCGGAACATACTGTATCAAATCGACGCTTGCCTTTTGTGTTTGTGAAATCCTTCGTCTGGTGTATGTTGAAAGAGCATCCAGGTATCTGCGTGAACCTTCAGAATAGAGCACTCCAAGTGCAAGTGATGATTTTCCGCTTCCTGAAACGCCTGAAATAGCTACAATTTTTCCAAGAGGAATGTCCACATCAATATTTTTAAGATTATGGACTTTTGCTCCTCTGATGATTATCATATCCTGGTACATAGGTTAATATATGGTAATTTAGTCTAAATATATTTTCATGAAAATTTTCATTTTTCTATAACTTCAACATTTTCCAAAGATCTAATTTTATCTATTTTGTCGTTTAAAAGTAGCAGCATTATCTGCAATGCCTTTCTGATTCCGTTTTCCGATCTTTTAAATAATGCTTCGCTGTCGTTTTCACATAAATCTGCGTAAACATCAGTGACTGTAAGGATTTCATATTTGTCAGTTATAATAGATATTGCGCCACGGCCTACTCCTGCAGTGCTTCCGATAGCTATGTCACAGCCGCTTAAATCCTTTACGGCATGTGCCATGATTTTGCTTACTTTTTTATCTCCCGCTTCATCATAAACTTTAATTCCTTTAATCAGCTTATCCGGCTTTGGAGGATTTTCAACGTTTAATATCTTTACAACTGCCTCTATTGTTGGAATGAACAGGCTACATGTTACGCTAAGCTTATTATAATCAAAATCTCCATATTCATGAAGGTTTTCAACATATTCGCATCCGAAGTTACCTTCATAGCTTTGGGCTATTGCATGAAGTTCCCTTCCTATTTTTCCATTAGTGAAGC
>JAFUBV010000230.1 GCA_017460025.1 Methanobrevibacter sp.
GGGTGATGTTGTTGTCCATTCTAATTCATCCAATGAAAAAACCGCAGATAATGTTGAAGAAAATGAAAATTCTTTATTCGATTACAATATAACTACTAAAACTGGTGAAAGCTTAGCTGATATTGAGCTGGATATCGGTGAGGTTTTATTCGTTGGAAATTCTGATGACGGCAATGCTGACATCTATAAACTGTCTGTGAAAAACAGTGATAAGCTTAAGGTTTCTCCTCAAGAAATTGAAGCAGAAATTCGAAGCAATCTTTCAGACTATGGTTGTGAAATAATCATTGATAATTTAACAGGCGAGGGAATAACTCATCAATATGGTGTGCCTTTAATTGTAGCAAATGAAAGTCTCATTCAAAATTCCAAGCTTGAATCTGGTACAGTCATACTTGATGATGAATCTTTTGATAATTTGTATGATATTTTACAGATTGCAATGGAAAACGGTGCTAAAAATGTTCATTTGTCTTTGAAAAATGCAATGGCAGTCATTAATGCTCCACCAAAATTATTGGAATATCTGGAATTCTATAGAAATTATGAACAGATATTTGATAAGGTGATATAAATTCAAAAAAATAAGTGATTATAGGTTAAAAACAACCTATATCTTTTTTTTAAGCGTTTTCAGTCATTATAGGAACAACTTGTTTTTTACGTGAAACAACACCTTCCAAAAGTGCGGTGTTGTCTTCAAGTTTTACTCCATAAGCCTTTTCCACAAGTTTTGCGTCTTTTCCTAGAGCAATGACCTGGGAGTTGCTGTTGACAATATCAGTAATGAGTAGCATGAACAAATCCAAATCCTCTTTTTCAATGATTTTTTCAATGCCTGCTTCAAGCTCATCTTTCATTTCCAACACGTCAGGAATACTTGCAGTATTTACCTGATTAACAATTGATTTAACTTCTTTGAAATCAATTTGCTTTGCATCAAGATCAAGGATTTCATCTATGGTGAAGCTTGACAAATCGGTTCCGGCCTTTAACATTTCAAGACCGTATTCTTCATAATCAACACCGGCAATTTCAGCTAATTCTTTGACTGCTTTTACATCATCATCTGTTGTGGTTGGTGATTTTAAAAGTAATGTGTCTGAGATGATAGCTGACAACATTAAATGAGCAATTTTAGGTTCAATTTCAACATTGTTTTCATTATATAATTTGTATAAGATTGTTTCGCTGCATCCTACGGCTTCTGCTCTGTAAAACAAAGGATATGAAGTTTCTAAAGCAAGCTTATGGTGGTCTACAACTTTTTTGATGTTCATATTTTCCAGATTATCGATGGATTCTGATGGGCTGTTGTGATCGACTAAAATAACGTCACTGCCTTCATCTAATGATTCAATTAATTCAGGAGCTTCAATATCCAAATAATTTAAAACAAATTCTGTTTCCTTATTGAGGTTACCTAATCTGCATGCAACAGCATTTTCATTTCCAAGCTTTTTTTCCAGTTCACACATTACCAAACTTGAAGTAATAGTATCCGTATCCGGACTTTTGTGTCCAAAAATATAAGTCTTATCCATATTATCACATTTCAATTTATAATATTTATATTATGAATTTTAAAATTTATAAATAATGTCATTTTCAGATAAGTATTTTAGTTATGTCAAAGGTGCTTTTGCCGATCATAAGTTGCTGTTTATATTTACCGTGCTTTTTGCAGTATTGTGCTGGGTTGGAGCTTATTTTGTGGCGGATATAATATTCACACCACAGGAGTTGGTCAGTGATTATTCATATCTTGCTCAGGAAACCTTCTTTTCATTTGATGACATGATGGATATAATAATTAACAATTGCCTTTTGAATGTCATTTATTATGTTGAATCGATATTTTTTGGATATGGTGCATTTGAGGATATGCTGATTAATATTGGAATGTCAGGTATTGTTTCAAGGGCAACTGAACTTGCATGCGGCGATCCGTTTTTGTTTATAAAGCTGACATGTCTTCACGGATTTTTTGAAGATTTATCCACTGTACTAAACAGCTTTGCAAGTTTTATTCTTTTTTCATTCATTGCCCGGTCAATCAAGGATGTATTCTCACCGTCAAAACGTTTGGCAAATGGGAAGATTACTAATTCGCTTGAAATCAACAAAAAGCATTTGTACCAGTCTATTGCAATTTTCATTTTGGCATTTGCCATAATGATTTTTGCAGGATTTTTGGAGGAATATATTAGCATTCCATTCGGAAATATGATTGCTGACATATTATAATTTGATTTTTGTTTAAATATTTTAATTTTTTTCTTATTTTCGTTTAATTAATTTTTTTATTCGCAAATTACTTTTATAATAAAATGAATATATTATTGTATGGTAAAGGTAAGTATTTTAGGAGCAACAGGAGTAATCGGAAAAAATGTTGCATTCACTCTAGCTAGAGCAGATACAGTTGATGAAATAGTATTATTTTCAAGGCCGCAGAGCATAGAAAAGGCTAAAGGAGAATCATTTGACATGTATGATGCACTGGCTGCAGAAGATATAGACTGTAAATTAACTCCATCATCAGATTATGAGGATTTGCGTAATTCAAATATCGTGCTGATTACTGCAGGCACTCCA
>JAFUBV010000231.1 GCA_017460025.1 Methanobrevibacter sp.
GATTTGTCATTGACGAAAATCCGTTTGTTTTAAGAAAAGAAAAAATATTGGACACAAATAAATTATTCTTATCAAACTACACTTTTGATTCAGAGCCTTTAGTTTCCATTATCATTTTAAACAGAAACGGCCTAGGTCATCTTCAAAGACTATTCGAAGATTTCGACTTAAAAACTAACTATTCCAATTATGAAATCATAGTAGTTGATAATGCGTCATGTGACGAGTCAGTTGAATATTTGCATTCTCTTGATTTGGATATCAACATTATAGAGAACTCTGAAAATGTTAGTTTTTCCAAAGGAAACAATGATGCCGCTAAAATAGCAAACGGTGAGTATCTGCTTTTAATGAATAATGATATCGAACCTACTTACGGATGGTTAAATGAGCTGGTTGGATGCATGCTCGATAATGAAAATGTAGGTTCAGTTGGAGCAAAGCTGATTTTTCCTTACTATGAAGATATTGAAAATCAGGGAAAATCATTCACTATTCAACATGCCGGCGTAAAGTTCAGGGAAGAAAGAACGCCTTACATTTACGGACCTTATCATGAACATATGTATTCCACACTGCTGTTTTCAGATGACGTTAATCATGAAAAGGAAGTGATTTCAAACACTGCCGCATGTCTGCTTGTTAAAAAGGATGTTTATCTGGAGCTTGGCGGGCTTGATGAAAATTATTTCTATGGATATGAGGATATAGACTTCGCATTTAAGCTTTTCAAATCAGGATATAAATCAATTTACAATCCTTCTGCATTACTGTTCCACCATGAATCCGCTACACGCATTGAGGATGAAGATAAGAAAAACCAGCTTAATTACAAAAACATAATGTATTTTTTAAGTAAATGGGGAGATTTCATATTTAAAGAAATATTGGTTGATAAACTCAATCATAATAAGTTTATAACCAATAAAAAACTGGATATCTCCATTGTTTCTAAAAATGATGAGTTTATATCTGAAATGGCCAGGGATTTCAATGAAAAAGGATACAATGTTAAATTAATTCCTGATAGTGATAATCTGGAAATTGGCGAAGACTGTGATATATTAATATCAAATAATAAAGAGTATAATATTGATAAGGTTGTTTCAAGATTAAACCTAATAAAAATCTTGATTTCAAGTGATGATGATGAAAGATATGACATATGTCTGGATGCTAGAAAAAATTATGCGGATGAATTATTGAAGGTTATCAGCCATAAATATTTGTGATAATATGAGTTATGATGAAATTTATGAGGAATATCAGAAAGTTTCAAAAGATTATGTGAACAGACCATTATTTGATCATTCTACTGAATCCAGTGATGAAACTATAGAAGATATTAAAAACAATAAGTTAGCTATTTATACGGCCTTTACAGGAGATTATGATACATTAAAAGAACCTGAAGTAATAGATGAAAACTGCGATTACATCTGTTTTACTGATAATCCCGATTTGGAATCTGACCTATGGAAAATAATTCCTATGGAAGAATCTGTTTTAGACAACAATAGAAAAGCTAAACAATACAAATTATTGCCTCATAAATACTTAAAAGACTATAAATACAGTTTCTGGTTAGATGGAACCTTTAAAATCAAAGGAAGTATTCGGGAATACATCTATAAAAATATCCGAGCCAATTCTAAAATGCTTGTTGTTGTCCAT
The DNA here is from genome assembly GCA_017460025.1 of Methanobrevibacter sp. Lineage (GTDB taxonomy): Archaea > Methanobacteriota > Methanobacteria > Methanobacteriales > Methanobacteriaceae > Methanocatella. The sequence continues at coordinate 1,675 of JAFUBV010000231.1, forward strand.
ACCGAAAGGGATTGTGTTTATGATGAATATGACGCTTCCAAGATTATTCCACGTTATCCGAGGGCAGTGATGGAAGAGCAAGTTGAGTATTATCGTTCACAGGGATTTCCTGAAAATTATGGATTGGGTGTTATGGGTGCACTTTTCAGACAGCACAATCATCCTGATGTGGTAGAAGTAATGGATGACTGGTGGGATGAAAATATCAAATACACTAATCAGGATCAGCTTAGTTTTGCATATGTATGCTGGAAAAATGATTTTCACCCTTCTGTAAGTCGTATTTATTATTGGGAAAATGAATACTGGGCTAAAGAAGGCCAAAATTACCATCATAAGGTTGTTTTAACAACACCTATCACAAGCGATAATTTAAGAGCCAAAATAGGTGTTGATGTGGAAAACATGAGTCTTGGAGATACAATTGAATTATCAAGAGAAGAATTGTATTTGCTTGTCAATGATGTTAAGGGAATGGCAGGATATAGAATCGATACCGCCGGAAGGATAGGTTTTCTTCAAAATGAATATAATGAGTTTATAAATTCAAATTCTTTAAAATTAACCAAACCTTTGAGAGTGGCTGGAGATTTAGCACGTAAAGTTAAGAATAATCATTATTTGCAGTCTGCTAAAAATTCCAGATCCAATATGGCTTCAGAATTTGAGGAATATGAAATAATTAAAAATTTGGGTTTGTTAAATGAAGCTGCATATGGTCAAATACATCCGTGTAACGATCCAATTCTTCATTTCATAGAAAACGCTTCAAAAAATGATTCAATTGATGAAAAAATTAAATATATCGATCCTATTTTTGATTTGTATTATTATCTTAGTGTGACAAACATTGGTGATAAAGATCCTATACTCCATTATATTAACAAAGGGTTCCGCCTTAAAATTCCATTTAATAGGAAATATCCTAATTTTTTAACTAATTTAAATGAAAATATTCATGTTCAGTTGGATAATTTCGCTAATAAACGTATTAAAGATGAATTAGAAAATAATAAGTATATAACGGATTCCAAAGTATTAATTGATTATATTGTCACTCATAATGAATTTAAAACCGATACAATTAAAGTCGGTGTATTTTTAGAAGACAATTTTGATAATATGAATGCATGTCCATATTTAAGGATTCATACTCCTTTTTCTAAACTGTCTGAAAGGGGAGGTTATCATTTCTTTATTTACGGTCAGGAAATAATGCCGTTGCTTGATATTGATAATATGATTAATGCTCATATTTTTGATGTGATTGTTATTCAAAGAATCAATCCATATTCAAGCATATTATTGAAAAAAGCCAAAAAACATAATATTAAGATTGTTTATGAAACTGATGATGATTTTCTGGATATAAATCCGGCTAATCCTTCATATGACTATATTTTAGGTAATTTTGATAATATTAAGAAGCTTGTAACAAATGTGGATCAAATTACAGTCAGCACAACTGAGTTAAAAAAGCGTTTCGATAATTTTGGCCTTAAAAATGTTGAGATAATTAAAAATTATTATGTAAATGATTCATTACCGTTGAGGCCGTTTACCTTTAGAGGAAATGAATTCATTAAAATCGGTTACTTTGGCACATTAACTCATGACAATGATTTGGAGCTTATTCATAATGTTATCTTGAGATTGAAGGATATATTCTCAAAAAAAGGTATTACAGTTAATTTCGAAATAGCAGGTGCATCCATTGATGAAAAATCAGACTGGTTTAATGTAAAAAAAATCCCATATTATCCTATGTCAATGAAGACATTTTATGACTGGTTGGGAAAAAATTCCGATTGGGACATTGGTATTATACCATTAGTGAATACAGAGTTTAATAAATGTAAAAGTGAGCTTAAATATATAGAATTTTCAGCTTTAGGGGTTCCTGTTGTAGCTAGTGACATGAATGTCTATAATGAAACCATTAAGGATGGCGTTACAGGATTTTTAGCTAACAATGAGGATGAATGGGTAGATAAACTATCCCTATTAATTGAAGATCCTATTTTAAGAAACGGTATTGTCAATAATGCTCACAATGATATTTTAGAAAATTACAACCTTAAATCCCGTGTCAATCAGTGGGATGAAGTTTTCAAGAGATTAAAGGATTAGATTTCTCCTTTTAATCTTTGTTTTATATTTTTTAGTTTGTATTTAAACCAGCCTTTTGTTGTTTGCAGATATGCAATTTGCTGATTTTTCTGGTTTAATTCATTTTCCAAATTAAAAATCCTATTGGTAAATAGCTGATAATCTCCCATTTGAGTAAAAGCTTCATCAATATTGTCTGAAACAAGTTGTAGTATTATACTTTTTATCGCATTGTTTTCAGGGAAAGGTTTAACTGTTTTGAGTTGTTTAAACATAGGAATTGATTTATTTATAAGTTTATGTTTTTCTTCAATGATTATAGTTTCACTTAATGCGACATCACTCAACCATACGGACAGGTGCTGGTTAAAGATTGTATCGTAGTATTTGCATGCATTATTTTTCTTTAAAACTTCAATTGTATATTTGTAACCGTCAATCAATCCATTCAAATAGTGCATACCTTTGGATAAACTGGTGGATGAGTTATCGCCTGTTCTTAATCTAAAATTATAGACGATATCATTAATAAAAACAATTTTATTTGAATTTATAAAAGCATCAATCATGAAAGTCAAATCTTCAGCAAAAACTCCTTCAGGAAATGTTATTTCATTTTTCACAAGAAATTCCTTTGGAAATATCATTCTCCAGATATTGTTGATTGAAAAAAACAGCAGGTTTTCATCAATTGAATCCAAAACAATGTCTTTGTCTATCCAATCTTCAGATATTATTCTGTTTTCACCAAAGGTTTGAAATTTGCCTATGGTAACATCACTGGAATTATTGATGCTTGCATTGTATAATTTTTCCACAGTGTCTGGAAGATATTTATCGTCATGGTCAATAAACATTATATAATCTGCCGTACTGTTTTTAATTCCAATGTTTCTTGCTCTTCCGGGAGTTCCTGTTTTTTCACAGGATTCAAATGTTTTTATATTGTCGTATTCTTCACAATATTTATTTATAAGTTCTTGTGTTGCGTCTGTAGAATAATCATCAATTATTATTAATTCTATGTTTTCAAAACCGATGCTCTGGCTTTTGATGGAAGAGATGGTTGAATCTAGAAATTCAACACTATTGTATGTTGGAATAATAACAGTTACTTTATATGACATAAATTTATTTTTATGTAAATTGTTATATATAATTAAAGAGTGAGAATATGTTTTTTTCTAAATCAATCAAAAATAATCCAAAAGCCTATATTTCATTGAAATCCAAGGGTAATCCTCAAAAGATTTCTCAATATAGGAAAGCTTATTTAAGAATTAAAAGCTTGGATATTATAGATGAAATCAAATATCGTGAAATTCATGGTGATTTGGATGATTTAGATTATATTCTGCATTATATTTATTATGGAATTAATGACTCTTTAGAAACTCAGCAAAGTTATATATCCGATGTATTTAACTTGGAATTTTATAAATCTAGCTATGGTCGTGAGTTTCCTGTCATTGACTATGTTTTAGATGGTTTTTTTAAAAACAATTTA
>JAFUBV010000232.1 GCA_017460025.1 Methanobrevibacter sp.
AAAAACTTGATGAACTTGGTCATGCATTTGAAGGCGAAAGCTTTGAAAAGATTTCAACTACAGAAATTGTTAAAAAGTTAATAAAAGTGGATAAAACAGCATTACTTAAATTAGGTAAATTTATCTAAAGGTGTTTTCAGTGATATTAGTTACTGGTGGTGCGGGATATATTGGATCACACACCAATAAAGCATTAAATCAAGCAGGATATGAAACTGTTGTCGTTGATAATTTATGTAAAGGTTATGAGACTTTCGTAAAATGGGGAAACTTCGAAGATTATGATTTCGGAAGCAGTGATTTACGCGAAGTCTTTGAAAAATATGATATTGATGGAGTAATACATTTTGCAGCATTTTCATCAGTTGCAGAATCAGTGGAGCTTCCACAGAAATATTTTAAGAATAACTATAAAAACACCCTAAACCTCTTAAAAATAATGAGGGAATTCGGTGTTGATAAATTCATATTGTCATCTACCGCAGCAGTTTACGGTAATCCGGAAAAGATTCCTATTACAGAAGATCAAGAATTAAAACCAATTAATCCGTATGGTCATTCTAAATGGATCACTGAAAAAGCTTTAGAACGTGAAGCACAAAAAGGTGATTTTAATTATGTTTCATTAAGATATTTCAATGCTGCAGGATGTGACTTCGATTGTGAAGTTGGTGAACTCCATGATCCTGAAACACATCTCATACCTTTGGTTTTAGATGCAGCTATCGGTAAAAGGGACAGCATATCTATTTTTGGAACTGATTATGACACTCCTGATGGTACATGTATTCGTGATTATATTCATGTAAATGACTTGGCTAGTGCACATATAGCTGCTTATGAGTATTTATGTGAAAAAAACGAATCTAATATTTTTAATTTAGGAAATGGTCAGGGATATTCTGTTCGAGAAATCATTGACATGTGTAAAAAGGTCACAGGTCGTGATTTTGATGTTGAAATAGCTGACCGTCGTGAAGGGGATCCTGATATTTTAATTGCAGATGCTTCAAAAATTAAAAATGAATTAGGTTGGCAACCAAAATATGATTTGGAATGCATTGTTTCATCCGCATGGAAATGGCATCAAAAAATGAATAATATCTAACAGGGTAGTATTATGGAGAATAACAGTTATAACTCTAAAATTGATGTTAGAATCATTGTATCAAACTTGGATATTGCAGGTTTGGTTTCAAAAGCAGTCGACAGCATTCAACTTGAAAGGGATTATAATATTGTTGTTTCGTCCATAATTCCAACTACTGATTTTGAAATTGCTAAAAAAGTAGCTGAAGGTGCAGATATTATTTTGATTGGGGGTTATGGTCAGGATGATAACTATAATATGTTATTCAATGATTTAAAAACTGATTTTAATCATATTGGGTTGTTTGATTATAATAATGTTTTATTTGAAAGTGAAAATGTTAATGCTGAACTTGCTCAAAAAGAAATCCTAAATTCTATTATTAAAGCAACTCTTTCTTATTCTTTAAATTTAATAAATATCCATACTCTTGAAAACAAACTATTAAAAGTAACACATAATTATAATAGTCTTCTTGATGATTATAATAAGCTTATTAAGGAAAATGAAGTTCTATCAATGGAAAACACCAATCTTCGTGAGGATATGGATAATCTGAAATCCGATTTTTCTAATTTTAAAAACAGGTTTGAAGATATCCACACAAAGGATTTTCTTGAGATTTATAAGCTTGATGAACTTTGGGCTGAAGTTTTCAGGCAAGATTTGCTTGATGAAAAAAAGATTGTAATCGCCACCAATAAGTTTAAGCCGGATAATATTCTTGTAGGACAAGGTTTTATTGCAGCACAATCAAGAAATCAAGCTATTGACTGGTTGAAAATTATTAAAACAGCTTTAATTTTTATAGAAGATAATGAGGAAGAATTAAAAAAAGAATTAGGTTCAAATCAAGAAAATAAGACTCCTGAAGCTAGGGATGATTATGATTTGCCTAACACTTTTGAGAACTTTTGGGATTAAAAACATTATTATTTTATAGTAGGTTGAAGAAAAATTATATTATAAATATATGGTGTTTGCAAATGCAAGGTGAGATTGAAGATAAGTGTGGAATTGTGGGAATACATTCTGAAGATACTTCCAAGAATGTTTCTTCTTTTGTTTATTATTGTCTGTATGCTTTACAGCACAGAGGTCAGGAATCTGCTGGAATAGCAACTTATGCTGAGGATAAGGGATTAAATTACTATTGCGGTATGGGTTTAATCACCGATGTTTTTAAAGATTATGAAATACATAATCTCGCAGGACATATGGGTATTGGTCATGTCAGATATTCTACAACTGGCCAGTCTAAATTAGAAAATTCTCAGCCTTTCGTTACTGATTTTGATAATGGATTTATTGCAATGGCTCATAATGGAGATATTGTTAATTCCGGCGAGTTAAGAAATGAACTCATTAAGGAAGGTTATGAATTCAAATCAGATGTCGATTCCGAAGTAATCTGTTACATGCTTAAAAATGAATATTTCGATAATAACAAAAGTATTATAGATGCAATAGAATCAGTTTCCCGCAAGCTCGTTGTATCA
>JAFUBV010000233.1 GCA_017460025.1 Methanobrevibacter sp.
AAAAAAGACAAAGGCAAAGGCGAACGCCTAAAAGCATATAATACAAAAGAAGTATACTTCATATGCAAATACAATGGAGCATTAGATGGTATTACATTTAAGGACTTCATCAAAGACTTCCCAAAATATGTTCAAATTGCCGAATTTCAATGGGAACACAAAGGGTACCCGAATTACGATACTGCTACACGATGGTACACTAAATACGAGTGGAAAAAGGATTATAAAATCTATGAAAATTTCATGAATGGAACTGCTCAATCAGATCTATTGATAGATTATATCAAAAACTTAAGAAGCTCTGGTGCATCACTACTTCAAATTAAAAAAAACCTAATAAAAGCCCTAGAAACGGGAAGTAAACTGCCTTTTTTAGAATTATTACGTAGAGTATATATGCTTGCAAAACTAGGTGAGCTTATCACCATGGTTGATAATCTACTGCAGGAAGATATTTTATTCAATAATACTGAAGATGAAGAGTCAAAACTAGTACCTATTGATAATAATCCTGCATGGGAAGATGACGAATTCTTAGAAGAAAGAAGAGAAATGCTCTGGAAGTTAGTCAACAAAAGAGGAGGAGATTAACTTATGTTTACTGGTGTGATAAGTCAAAATCCTGTAAACATATATCCGGAATTATCTCAGGACCAGTTTAGAAATCCTTCAACACCTCACCAGTATATTGGAGATTTAAGTCTTGGTGAATGGAGTATCCTGGTAAATAATGGTTTGTGGGCTCCACGTGACTTTGATTTAGTCATTATTGAATTGTTGGAAAAGGCTTTGCAGGGTAAAGTCTCACGTATACTTTTAAGCGTACCTTCAAGGCATGGAAAATCAACATTAATAAGCCGTAATCTTGCTTCTTATTTTTTAGCACATTACCCGAACGATAAAGTCATATTGTCTGCTTACAGTCAGGGATTGGCTTCAGAATTTGGAGGGCAAGTCAAAGACATAATAAACCACTATGGATATCTCTCCAAGTACAATGTGAAATTATCCACAGACAGTAGAGCAAAAAACAAATTTAACCTGGATGGTTACCGTGGCCAAATGTTAGCTGTAGGTGCTGCCGGGTCCATCATGGGTTTTGGTGCAGGACTATTCATAGTGGATGATCCAATCAAAAATGTTGCTGATGCAGAATCAGAAGTCAAACAACAAAAACTACGTGAATGGTTCCAAGGTGTAGTAAAATCAAGACTAGAACGCAGAACCAACGGAAAACCACCAATCATAATTGTAATTGCTCAAAGACTACATTTACAGGATTTACACGGTATCATTAAAAGTACTGAACCAGTTATTGATGCAATAACAGCTTACGAAATACTCCGTAATGGTGGGTCAATACCAAATGACACATGGGTTGACTTGAACATTCCTGCTATCTGTGTTGAGCCTGAAAAAGATATTCTCGGAAGAACACTCAATGAAGTACTATGGGAAGAACAAAGAGACTATGAATGGTTAACTGCTGAAAGAAAAGCAATGGGCAGCTACTTATTCAATGCTATTTATCAAGGAATGCCTATAGAACGTGAAGGAAACATTTTCAAAAGAGAATGGTTCATGGATGAAACAACTAATTTTATTTACAATCAATTATTACCTGAGGAAATACCTTCAGATTTACCGAAATTACGTTACTGGGACTTTGGTGCATCAGGTAAAAAAGGAGATGCAACAGCTGGAATGTTAACCGGATGGGATGGCGAATTCCTATACATGCTCAACTTAGTAACAGGAAACCTAACAGCGAACCAGGTACTCAGAACATTTGAAAGAACCGCCCTGAGAGACGGTAAACCTGTAAAAATACGGGTTGAACAGGAACCGGGAGCAGCATCAAAACTCCTGATTAATAAGTTCCGTCACAATAAAAAATTCAAAGGATACAATATCAGAGGAGACAAAGTACGCTACAAAAAGAATGTACGTAGTTTCGACCTCGAAGCTTTAGCTGAAGCAGGTTGTGTATACTGGTTGAAAGGTGATTGGAATATTAAAGTTATAGATCATCTTGTTGCTTTCACTGGTCAGGAAGGCAAAAAAGACGATATAGCCGATGCATGCACAGGCAGTGCTAGGTTTTGGCGTAAACCAAAAAGTAAAGTAAACGCATAAAGGTGGAATATTAATGAAAAAAGGAAAGAAAAGCGAATCATTCATCGTAACAGTAGATGATGCTGGAGAATTTAACCTCATTGATGAATTAGAACTAGAAGAATACAGTATAAAAGCAGATGTAGACCCTGAAACTGGAAGTAAACAAGTTCCTAATAATTTTTATATGGAAGGAATCAATGTACTTAACCCAAAAATCGAACCTCACTATCTAATCGAGTTATTAGATTTAAACACTTATCATGAGGCCTGTGTAAATGCAGTTGCAACAGACGCATCAGGGTTAACATGGAGCTTAAACCCTGTGGAAGGTGAACAAGAAAGTGAACAACAGAAAAAAGTTGCTTTTGAATTCCTAAACAATTGTACTCCATCTATCAACAGACATATTTATAAGATGAATTATGACCGCAGAAGCCTTGGATACGGTGCATTAGAATTAATAAGAGAATCCACTAGTGAATCATTACCTACACGTGTGAAACATATTCCAGCACACATGCTCAGAAGACATAGTGATGAGAAAAGAGTATTATTCCAAGACGAAACCGGAAAACAAGTATGGTATGTCATCTACGGTAAAAACTATGACCATCAAGGTAACAAAGTAGATGTGCATGCGGATACAGGAATGTTCCATCCATACAACAGCCTCTCTGCTGAAGAAAAAGCAAATGAAATTTTATGGATTAATGAGTATAATCCCGGCTCAACCTACTATGGAAGAGCAAAAATCTGCGGAAGCATACTCTCCATCAAAGGAGACTTATCAGCTACAAGATATAATATCAGCTTCTTTGAAAATAACGGAATGCCCAAATTCGCAGTAACAGTAACTGGAGACTTCATTGATTACGATGAGGACCCTTACCTTGAAGATGAAGAGGGTAATCAAATTCCGAATCCGAATTATGATGAAAAGCAAACTTTAAGATGGAAAATTAGTCAACAAATCAAAGAAATAATCAAACATCCTCACAGTGCTTTATGCATTACAATTCCAACTGAATCAGAAGACGGAAATGTTGAAATCAAAATCACACCATTATCCGTTCAGACTGAGGAAGGCCATTTCAGAATGTACAAACAGGACATCAGAGATGAAATTATACATGCTCACCAGGTCGACCCGGCCAGATTAGGAATAGCTGAAGCAGGCAAACTTAACGGTACAAATGGTGAATACACACAGAAAAATTATAAGAATGGGACAATTGCACCGGTAAAAACTGATGCTGAAGACCTGATTAACAGAGTATTAGTTGAAGACTTTGAAGTCACATCCTGGAGATTCACTATTAATGAGTTGGATCCAAAAGATGTGAAAGTCCGTCAGGAATTAGCTGATTTTCTATTTGCACGTGGAGCAATGACCATACTGGATTTGATTAATAATTTCGGTGAAGAGTTTGGTTTAACAGTTGAGAACCCTGATGACCCTTATTTAAATTCCCGTTTCATTAATGGAGTTCCTTTAGAGAATGTATTCAACCAATCCGAACAAAATCCATACTTGGAAGAAAAAAGCATCTTAAAAGCTATGGAAGGTAATCTATGGCCAGAAGACGATGATACTGTTGTTGTGGATGAGGAAGAGGAGTTAGAAATTGAATAAAAAACAATTAAATTCACTCCTAGAAAGGACCAACACGGAAATATTCTCAGTAAAAGCCGAAAATACCATACAATATGTGTATGAAAAAGAACTTGAAGCAGCTATTGCTAAAATATTTCATCGAATGAGAAAAGGAATACTCAAAAACTTAAAAGAGTATTACTCTGAGGATATTATGTTAAATGTCCATGCGGACTTGATTTTATCTCCTATACATGAATTACATAAGAAATATTATGAAACCATTATGCGATATAAGAATCGTGAATATCGTAAAGGAAAAACACAGGCTAAACGTTTAGTCGCCAGAGCTAAAAGATACGCTAAAAACTATGGTAAAATGTATGGTTCCATCAAAGCAGATACAACAAACATACCTATGAGCAGCATCATCAAAAAAGATGAATTATTCGCCACATCAGAGTTCAGTGCCGAACACATGAGAGACAAAACATTCGTTGCAAGTGAAAACACATTAGCAAGAGTAGATAAAGACATCAACGGCATAATAACAGAAGGCTACCGTGATGGATGGGGAATAAACGATGTAGGAAATCGTATAGAAACTCGTTTCAACCAACTGGAAACATGGGAAGCACGCCGAATAGCCCGAACCGAAATCCACGGGTCACATATGCAAGGAATAATGCAAACCTACACAGACATGGGCGTAGAATACACACAATGGGCAGCAGCTCATGATAGCCGTACACGTGACACCCATTCAGCATTAGACGGTGAAATAATACCGATGGGTGGAACATACAGTAATGGTCTAAGATATCCTGGAGACACTAATGGCCCACTCAAGGAATGGATTAATTGCAGATGCGGAAACTTACCATGGTTCTGCCCACCAGGAATGATGGTGCCTGTAGGTATGACTAATTTTAGGGAGTCTGATTTGTTACCTTTAGGAACATTAGGAACTGGAGGAGATATATTAAACAATATACCTCAAGAATCAGTATTTGATGAAACAAAATTCGCTCAACTACGCACTAATGAAGAAATAGCTGACTTCTTTGGCTATGAATACATACCAAAAGGAAGATACTATGAAAACATTGATGCTAAAACCTTTGAATTCTACGATAAAGAAAACGATGTTTATTTAAGATTTTTCAGAGAAGGAGAACATAAATGCAGCAATATAGATTTTACCAATAAAGGAAAAGGTGAATATGATTTAAAAGAAGTTTTACGAATATATGAAGAAACACACTCAAACCTAAAAGTAGGATTGGATGATATTGAATTTAAACATGTTAACCGTGATAAAGATATATTTGTAGCAGGGGAAGCTCATAGACACAGTGCATCTATCTATGATATGGGTCTGATAACAAAAAGGGATGGGGGTCTTGAAAGTACATTAGACCATGAATTGGGCCATGTTTTTGAGAATACAATGCTATTAAAAAACGAATATCGGAATGGAAACAAAGAATTATCTCTTACTTTAAAACCTAAATTAGAAAAAACTAGAAATGCAGATATAAAATTCCATAATGAAAAGGGTATTAAAATTCATTCTATCTCTAATTATGGAACTGAAAATCCTACTGAAGAGTTTGCTGAATTAATATCTCAAAGTCAAGGTATCAGAAGAGGTCGAAATTGGAATGTTGATGGTGAACGTATAAAAATTCCTGATGAAACAAGACCTAAAGGATACAGGCGTGTAAGGGATAATCCTACTTTATTGGAAAATCAGCAGAGAAATCCTAATAGGTTTAAATTTGCTGATGATTTGGTGGATCATCCAGAGAAGGTGAATCCTAATTGGAAAGCTGAAACTCAAGCTAGAGTTAAAGCAAGCCGTCAAAGGTTTAATAAGTTGTTGAAAGAAGAGCAAAGTGTAGTGTATGCTAAAAAAGTACAGAGGTATGATAGATATAAATTAAGTAATGAAGGAGAATCAGTATATAAAAATCTAAAAAATAAGGAAAACCTTCTTTTCCCTGAAAGACAATTATTGAAAAGGTTGGATAGTTTAAATGAGTTTAATGAATTACATAATAAAAAATTATCTGGGAAAATATTTGATGAGGAATTAGAAAAAACATATCAAAAATTAAAAAAACGATATGGTGACTATGTACAATTGGATAAAATAGATTTAAAATCCGTAAAAGTTAAAAATAGGGGTTTATTTAAAAATGAGAATGCATTTGAGTTAACGAAAGATGAACAAAAATTATATAATCAATTGAATGCTCAAAATAAGTTATGGCAAGATAAACTACCTCAAAAATATAAATCTACTTATCTGGAGTTATCTGATAAACAAGAATTAAGTAGGTTACATCAAAAAATGTTAGATTACAGGTTAACGGCTGAACAATCTGACTCTTATATTGATTTATACTATAAATATAAAGAACAGTGGAAGTTACCTAAAATAAATTTAAAAGTAGCAGATAAATTTACTATTAAAGAACCATACTTCTTAAATCATGAAAAATTAAGTGAAATTGAAACTATTTCCAACAAATTCAAATTAACTCCTAAACAGCAAGAAGAACTGGATAATTTAAACAAAACAAAGTTCTTAAACAATGGAAAACTAACAAAAACTCAAGAGAAAAAACTTGATAAACTTTTAGCACAAAAAGATTTTAATGATTTATACAGTTTAAGAATACAAAACAAAGGTTTAAATTATAGTAACAACAGAAAATATAAACAAGCTTATGAAACTCTTAAAAAGCATAAGTACAAATTCCCAAAAAATTCACAAGTAGAGTTATTCCAAGATTTAACTCCAAAAAATCAATTTATTAAAGTTGAATGGAAAGAACCTATTAACGGCAAATATAAACATTTAAAAGGTGCTTATGATGATGGTTTAACTCCAGAACTAAGAAGCAACTTTGATGAATATTTCACCATAGATTGCAGAAATTTAACTCCACATCAAAAAGAACATCTAGACATATGGCTAGTTACAGGCCATAATGATATAAGTGAATTCTTAAGACAAGGTGAGGGGGATATTCATAAATTTGCAGAATGGTATATTAAACAAGAAGGAAATGTAGGTGTTCCTTTGGAAAAAGCTATAGAAATAGGTCGCCAGAGAAAATATATTTGTGATATTATTGAGGATATTTTAGATAACAGTTACCTTAAAAAACCATTAGTTGGTTATAGACGCCAAAGGAATCATCATTTAATGGATTATTTGCCTCAAGGTGAAGACATAATTCCTGGTAAAACAGTTGTTCCATTAAAAGGAGTATCTTCTATAGCTGTTACTGAAGAAGGCGCTACCTATTATGTAGAAAAAGCAGGTAAAACATTAGAAGAAATGAAATGGTTATTTGAAATAGAGATGCCTGCTGGAACTAAGGGTACATATGTTTCACATGTCACAATCGATAAATATAAACCAGAAATGGAATTTTTAGCGAGAAAAGATACATATGTTAGAATATTAGAATTTGATGAGAAAAATCATTATGCTAAATTAAGAGTTATCAACAATTATAAATGAGGTGTTATTATGGATGATCATAGAGGTTTAAATATTGATGAAATAAATAATCATATTGAAGATATTGTTGAAATTAATGATATTTATGTCCCTTATCAAATTAGTGGAGCATTTTTAGATGTTAGCCAATCTCTTAAAAATAAACTATTTGAAAATCAGAAAGAATTTATTATTGATTATAGGTATGAAAAGTATTGGAGAAAAGGAGAAACCAAATATGAAATGGATCAACGATTAAGAAGAGAATTTGTTGAAGTTCATCCTGAACTTGAGAGTTTACTACCTAAAACAGGGGAAACTGTTGAGGAACATCAAGAGAAGATGAAAATGTTATACCCTGATCATATTCCTTATGATTATACTCCGAGGGAGGTTTAAGTATGAGTACTGTAGCTGATTTATTAAAACAATTTGATTTAAAACTAAACTTAACAGAAGCAATACTTAACATTGAAGTTCCGGGGGAGTTCGATTCTTACATTATAAAAGAAGATGCGATACTAAGATTTGATAATCAAAATAAAGGATTTATTGATTATGGTAAATTTAAAGCATTTGTCTTTAAAACGGATGATGTTTATGTTAGTATTGCTCCTGATTGTAATTATGAGCATTTAACTATTCTTACTAGGTTGGGGGGTTCTAATCGTTTTGTTGGTTGTTCTTATGATGATTCAGGTATTGTATCTGTAAGAACATAAAAAAATTTTTTATTCTTTTTTTTTTGTTTGAGGTGGGATGTCACATCATGTTCAACATTAACCCTTAATCTTTACTTAACTGTTCAAACCACACCATAAAAAACCTACTATTCCTAATTTTTATGTTCAACTATTTTTCAAAACATTACATTACTGTTCAAAAATACACTCTAGGGACATCAATTAACAAATTTTTTTTCAATTTGATGAGAGTGTATAATGAAGATAACTAAATACATTAGTTATCCTCCCATTTTGTATTATGAAAATATATTATAGGTTTGGTTAAATAAAAAAAAGGAGAAAAAAACACTCGGTTTGATAAAAAAATGTCTTGATATGGTACAAACTTTTGTTTTATTTTACTCTAATAAACACTTTCTAATTCTTTTTTTTCTCCTTTTTTAACAAATTAAACCTTAAAAGAACTCTTTTTTGAAAAGGAGGTTTTGATAACCTTGAATATTGAAAAACATGCTTCTGTGAAAAGTGACTCAGAGAATTTCTTATTCACCGCACCAGTCATGATACCAGGAAGACCAGATTGTGACTATCCGCTGGGAGAGAAACCATTCACAGCAGATGAAATTAGATTTTTAAAAGAATCTTTTGACGATTATCAATTAATTGATAAGGAACATCAAGTATTCAAGGATATACCGAATGCTGAGACTATTGGTGAACCTGTGGATAGTTTTATTCTCGCTGAGAATACTACTTATAAGTTGGCTGATGGTACGCATGAAACTTATCCAGTGGGTACTTGGATGTTAACCTCCAATATAACAGATTCTACTGCTCAAGAGGAAATTCTAGCCGGTAATTTAACTGGTTGGAGTCCTAGTACGCATCGTAAAGAAGTTGCTGACTTAATTCGTGATGCAATGTCTACTAAATCTAGGACATTGGTTCATGATATTAAGGATCCTAGGGTGGTGACTGTTAGTCTTGTTAAGAAACCTTGTCAAAGTGGTTCTAAACAGTGTAAATTAAATGGAAGTGTGAAAATGAGTGATGAAAAGAAAACTCTTGATAAAATCAGAGAAATTTTGAATCTTTCTCCGGAAGGTGCTACTAAATCTGATTTGGATGCATTAGCTGAACAGTTAAGAAAAGAGAATGCCG
This sequence comes from Methanobrevibacter sp., assembly GCA_017460025.1. Taxonomy (GTDB): domain Archaea; phylum Methanobacteriota; class Methanobacteria; order Methanobacteriales; family Methanobacteriaceae; genus Methanocatella. Next base: position 9,077 of record JAFUBV010000233.1, read on the forward strand.
ATGCTATTAAGTCTATGGAGGATAGTCTTAGTGAGACCATGGCGAATTCTATTAAGGAAGCTTTAGCTCCATTAGGTAGTTTAAAAGCAAAACCTGATGATGATGACGATGATGATGACTCTGAAGGAGAAGAAGGAGAAGAAGGTGCTGAAGAGGGTAACGAAGCTCCAGCTCCAGAAGATGACGATGATGAAAAGAAAAAAAGAAAAGCAAAAGGGAAAGGAAAAAGTAAAACTCCGCCTGTACATGATGGAGATTCCGGTTCAACAAAAAGCAATGAAGATTTAGACACTTACGCATTCCTTGGAAGAAATCCCGATGGAACTAGGAAAAGAAATTAAGGGTGAATAATTATGGTTAATTATAATAACATACTCGCACAAGTTGTAAGTCAGGTAAGACCAGAAGATGGATCTACAAAATCCATGTATGATGACATGTTTGCAAATGCAGGAATACTCGACAGAAAACAATATAATACTTTTGTCCGTGAAATGGAAATCAATTCTGTTATACTTGCAGATGCAGCATTTAAAAGGATGGAAAGAGAATCTGAAGTAACTTCAGGTACTAGGATTGAAGGAAGAGTATTGCAAGACGGCCGTTTAAAAGAAAGCAGAACCACCAAAAAAGACTTAACTGAAGCTAAAATTGGTTTTGGTCAAGCTGAATTAAACGCTAAAAAATTAAAAGCAAAAACTTCCATTTTAGATGATGACCTTGATGACAACATTGAAGGACAACAATTTGAATCCACTCTCCAATCCATGATGGGTGCAGCAATGGGTGAAGACTTAGCTGCTATTGCAGTATTTGGAGACACTGATTTGGATTATGATGAGGAACCTTTATTCCATACTTTTGATGGTTGGGCTAAACAGGCAACTACCACTTTAAAATCAAGTGAATTAGCTTCTACTAATGCAGAAAAAGCTTTCAATGTTCATGAAGATACTGTTGAAGCATTGTTTGATGCATTAATCGCAGCAGTACCTGCAAGAATCAGACAATCTCATCTTATGAATAAGTTTAATATTTACGTCCCATATGAAGTGGAAGATGCATACAGAAACCTCTTAAAAGCACGTAATACCGCATTAGGGGACAGTATGCAAACTGGTAATGCACCATTAAAATATAAACGTTTCAATATTAAATATGCTCCGGAATTAGATGCTGAAGATTGTAAAGCATTAGATGATACTGCTACTTGTCTGGGAGGATTCCCTGACTTAATGAGATGGGGTGTTTACAAAGACATCAGCATGGAAATGGAACGTATAGCTGGTGATGAACAAACCAACTTCTGGTATCGTATGAAATGTGATGCTGGATTGGAAGTATTCTCTTCATTAAACGTTGCAAAATTAACACTTGATGAGTTAGCTGAAATCCAAGATGAAGCCAAAATCTAAATAGGTGGTTTATATGGCTTTAAAAGCTTGGAGTGAGTTAACTCTCGCAGAAAAACAATCAATCCGTAAAGGATTCATACGCAATCCTCATAAAGCGTATGATTCTTTACGCAGTCAAGCTGAAGGAGGGGAAACTCAAGTGACTCAGGAACCTGAAGAGGTTGTTGAGTCTCCTGAGGATGAAACTTCTGGTCAAGAATAATTAATGAAAATGGTGATTAATATGTTTTGTACTGTAGATGAAGTGAAAGATTTTACTGGTGTTAAACCAAAGCACCTAAATTTCTCAAAAGAAGACTCAAATAAATTAGATGAAATCCTTGAAAAATGGATTAAACAAAGCGAAGGTTTAATTAAATCATATTGTAACAACAACTTCACGGAGGCACAATATCCAGAAGGAATACCCGAAGCAGTACAAAGCGTATGCCTTAGACTAACAAGCAACATGGTAGCACTAGCCACAGCTAGAAGAGACACACCAATAACCACAGTCAATGACTGGCAAATAAGCATTGTGAACATGAGAATATTCACAAATGACCTAAAAGATGACCTCGAACCATATAAAATAGACAAATCCAGAAAATCTGATAAAATAGATTTGTTCGCAATCACTGGAGAGGGCATATGGTAAAAGTCACAATACAAGTAGATGAGTCAGCATACCAGTCCATCTCAGAAAAAATGCCTCAAATCAAAACAAGAGGATTACAATTAACAGGACAAGAAATGCTAAGAAACCTAAGCTTAAACAGTCCTGTAGACCATGGATTATTAAGACAATGGTTTTTCAGTGATACTTCACCAGACCACATAGAAATCCGAACGCCTGCTCACTATGCAATATGTGTAAATGATGGTACAGGAATCTACAATGGCAAAGGAGTCATAAAACCAAAACATGGTAAAGCATTAAGATTTAAACCCGGTCCTAAATGGCATGGTCCAGTAAGCAAAGACGGATTCGTTTATTTAAAACATAGTAAAGGTCAAAAAGGTCAAAAATTCGTAGAAAAATCTATGAAACAAACTCAAGCTAAATTAGAAACTCTTTTTATTAAAGCAATTCATGAGGTAATCTAGATGAATATTTTAAACGGCCTAGATGCAGTAAGACAAATAATGCATGAATGCATAATATCAGAAAACACAAATGATGGTGTTCTCAGCGATGTAGAAAGCATTATAACTGTCGCCAACAATGAGGAAGGTGTTGATGAACCCTGCGTATGGATAAACCAACATCCAACCATAGTAGCACCAGGCAGCAAAACATCACTCTCAAATATAGTTACATTGCAGACTACTTTTGAATTTGTATGTATTGAATATGATCCAGACCCTGAAATTGCAGAAAGAAAAGGTCAAAATTTAGCTAGCAGATGTGTCTTAGCTGTCATGAGAAACTATCAACGTTTACAGGCGGAGTATAATAAACGTGTTATTCATAATATTGAATTCAACATGTTCTATCCTGTTGGTGAGGTTACTATCCAAGGTAAACGTGATAAAGTCCCTGCTACCAGTGTTAGTTTGAATATTAAACATCAAATCAATTGGTTAAACTGTTGCAAAACTAAGAAAAAATAATAATGATAATGGAAGTGAATAGAAAATGAGTTGTAGAGTATTCGGTTTGGAACCGGAAACTGTTTATGGTGAGGAAAAAACCAAAGCACAATTTAATTTGGATTTCGACCATGAAGTAGATTCAATGGATTTCAAACTCAATGACGAACCAGTAACAAAATCTTTCGGTTCAAGGATGAACCAAAAAGCCAGAGCTGGAGTAATCAAACCAACCGGTAGTATTGAAACAAGTGCTAACTTACAAATATTAAGCCATTACTTCTGGGGATTCTTAGACGAATACAAATTCACAGCAGGTTCCGGACAAAATGCTCCAAACACCCATGAATTCTGGGGAGGGGAACACAAATTATTAAAAAGTTTCCGTGGAGTATCAGTTAACGATGAATTAGTATTCTATTTAATTGGATTACTTGTTGATTCAATGAAACTTGAATGTTCCAGTGAAGACATGACTTTAGGTGCAGATTTCATCTATAAAACAGAATTCTCTGAAATTTTAGATGATGAAGATGATTACCAAAGAGTAGAATCATTAGTAAATGATTTATTCATCATGTTCTATGATATCAGTCTCAAATTGAACGGTGAAGATCCAGCAGGAATTCAAACCAGTTTCAGCTTTGAAGGCAGCAACAATCATGATGTAGACAAAACTATAGGATTTGGTGCAAGACACCCACAAGGTCAAGCAAAAGCAAACAAAAGAGAAAACAGCATCAGCATAGTAACAACATTAACAAAAGAAACTGTAAGAGCAATACTCGATGCAAGATACGGAAAAGTCAACGTATTAGAACCTACCAAATGTCAAATTTTGCAGGTTCCTTTAGCTGTTCATGTTGACTTATGTGAGTACCACGAAATTGGTTTAAGTATGGATATTGTATTCCCAAAATGTACTCTCCTTGCTGAGTTTGATTCATCAGGTATTGATGATGTTGAAGCAACATTAAACATGGCCACATTAGGTTCAGATACCGTCGAATTAGTAGATGGTACCGAAGTAGCTACAGATATGTACGTTAAACTCGTCAACAACATGCCTGAAATAGGAGGAAGTGGTTCATCTCCCTAATACTGAGGTGAATCCTGAAACTGTAGATATAAGTGTGCATGTAACTGATGGAACAGATCCAGTCGGTCAAGTTGAAGTAGCCATAGGTGAAATCACAGGCACAACTGGAAACCAAGGAGGATGCACATTACGAAATGTTCCTGTTGGAGAAGTTACTGTAACTGCAACTAAAACAGGTTTTGAAGATTACAGTCAAAGTGTCACTATCACTAGTGAAACTGAAACATTAAACATCACTCTCACAGAAGAGTAAAATTAAATTTTATTTTTTTAAATTGAATAAAAGAGGTAATTTAAATGGCAAAAGGAAAAATATTAAAAAAATCACAAATTTTACAGGGTATAAATGACCCGAAACCAGTTTTCATAGAAAGTCTAAATGGTGAATTATGGATGAGACCACTCTCCAGTGCTGAATTAGATGAATGTGACAACATAGAAACAAAAGCATTAGGAGTATATGAAACCAATAATAAGTCAAAAGTCCAAGGAAGAGCATTGACTAATGGTGAATCTTTACAAAAAGGAAAAGTCAATCTTGAAAAAATGAACCTCGCTCAACAAGAGGCAACATATACTAGGATTGAAAAGTCTCTTGACAATCCTAAAAACGATGATGACCCTTGGACAATATCTGATTTAAAACAGTTGAAAAGGTATCAAATTGAAGAACTTGAAGGAAAAGTCTTTGAATTATCTGGTGCTGATATCACTGAAAAGGAAATAAAAGACTTTCCTGAAGACGAATGAAGGTAAAAATATTATATGGTTAGATTATTGTGGTTATCCATTAGCCGAACGTAGTACTGATTTAACAGTAGTTCAGGAATATTTCCTTGCTAAAGGTAGATATGACCTACATAAACAAATGAATGAAGTTAAAAAATAGATAATCTAATCTTTAAAACTCTTTTTTTAAATTTTTACTATATATTTTTTAAATTTTTTTTTATTGGATGTGAAAAAAGTGCCAAGTGAAAATCAAATTAGAATCATGTTAATAGCTGACGATAAATTCAGCGAACAAGCACAAAAAGTAGATGACCAAATAAAAAAATTTGGTGATCACGCAACACAATCCAATAATAAGGCGGCTCAATCAGCAGAAAAAGCTAATCAAAAATATGTAAGTACTTCTTATAGCATTAATCGTGTAGGAAATGCAGTTCGGAAAGTAGGAACTGATGGTGCTCAATCTTTTAATAATTTGAGTGAATCAACTCAAAAAGCAGTAATTAATGTAAATAGATTAGATGAATCTACACAGAAGACTATCAAATATATGAGTACTCTCAGTGATAGTTCTAGAAAATGGTTTATTGAGAATCATGCTCATGCTCAGGAAGCAATTGCTAAATTTGATGCTTTACAAAATGAAACCCGAAACTGGGGTAATACTCTAGATTATACTCGTTCTAAAATGCAATTAATGGGCACTGATGTAGATTCAATTAAAGGCAAAGTCCAAGTTGTAGGCTCAAGCATCAAAACATACATGGGCAACTCCTGGGATACTGCAAAAAATAAAGTCACTGTTTTTGGAGATTATATTAAAACTCACGTATCCAATGCGTTAACAACTGTTAAAAATAAAATTCAAAGTTTAGGTGATGCGTTTGGAGGTCTCGGTGGAGTAATTTCATCAGTATTTGGTGGAATTGGATTATCTGCTATGGCTGATATGACTATAGGTGCATCAATATCTAGGGATAGAATCTACTCTTTAAGTCAAGCTATTCTCGGTGCGGGACAATCAACAGAGAAGTTCGATGCCCTTTGGAAGAAAATGGATAGTGACACAAATGCATCTCTTGTTTCTCTTGATCAACTTTCACAATCAATGTCTGTAGTAAAGCAAATGACTGGTGCTACCGGAGACCAATTATACTCATTTGAAGGTATTCTATTGGATATTGGTCAAAGAGCTATTCTCATGGGTAAATCTGGTGATGAAGCTATGGGACTTATGCAAGCAGCAGGAAAAGGTCTCAATGGCGAATTTGAAATGCTAAAAGACAATTTTGGTATTACTAGAGATAAACTTGAAGAACTTGGATGGACAGGGGCTGCGGATGATATTGATGGATATACAAATGCATTACAACAATTATTAAACCAGAGTGGTGATGTTTCAAATATGATGGATACCACTTATGGTAAATTAACAAGTTTAAAGAAAATGTGGAGTGTTTCAGCAAGAAGCCTTGGTGATGATTTTAAACCTATGGTTGATGCAGCATTAGATTCTGTTCTCAAATTCGTTGATGCAAATAATGATGGTAAAGTAGATGCTGGTGCTAAAGGTTGGTTGAAATATGCTGCGGGGGCCATGACTGCTGCTAGTGCATTCGCAACATTAGCTCCATCAATCAGTCCGGTATTGCAATGTTTAGATATGTTCTGGAGTAAAGGTAGGGCGTTATTAACATTTTTAGGTTTATTGGAAGCTGAGGAAGGTGCATTGACTTTATCCACATTGGCTAATACGATTGCTACAAAAGCAAATAGTATTGCTCAGGCTGCAAGAGGTGTTGAAACAGCAGCATTATCTGGTGAGGAAGTTGCTTTGGCTGCAACTACTGCTGGATTAACTGCTGAAGAAATTGCTGCTGCAGCCGCTCATAGTGCCAATGGTATCGCTATGGAAGCTGAAGGTATTGCTGCTGTAGGTGCTGCTGCAGGTACTACCAGTTTAACTGGAGCATTATCTGCGATGTTCATGGCTTTGTTAACTAATCCTTTGACATGGGTTGTTGTTGCTTTGGTTGCGTTGGCTGTTGCTGTTTATGAAGTAGGTAAGGCTTTCGGTTGGTGGAAAGATATTCCAACTATGATGCAGGCGGTATGGGCAGGTATACAGAGATTATGGGATGCTTTTATTCATCATCCTGATGTTCAATCAACTATTCAGGCGATTACTGATGCTTGGAATTGGCTTTGTTGGGCTATGGGTCAGGCTAAAAAGTATGTTGAAGATTTCTTTGATGCTAATATTAATGGTGAATTTGATGTTGTACATGCTTTAATTGAAGGAATTGGTGTTGCATGGCAAGTATTGTCTTTTCCTATACGTGCTGTGATTAGTATTATACAGTTTTTAATCCCTGTGTTCCAAGCTGTGGCTTCAGCTGTGCAGACTGCTCAGAGTAAGTTTGGTGCTTTTGGGGGTTTCCTTGCAGGTATGGGTGCACCTATTATATTTGTGTATGAATTATTGAAGAAAATCGTATGTATACTTTTAGGTTGTAGTCCAGGTATTGTTCCTGCTTTGGAGAAAGTTTGGGAAGTTTTCACTACTGTGTGGAATGCTATTTCTAGTTTTATTGGAAGTATTGTTTCTCCTATTGTGGAGGCTATTAGGCCAATTATTGATATTTTCGTTGAAATCGTGGAATATTTAATGGAGATGTTTTTACCTGTTTGGAATCTTTTATCTGATATTTTAACTGTTATTTGGAATAATGTTAATTTGGTAATACAGGTCTTTGAATTATTCTTGAATGGTCAAATTACATTGCCTCAAATGTTGACTATGATTTGGACTTTAATTCAAATGGCATATATCACTATTTTAACTATGATTATTAATTTTGTCTTGCAATGGGCAGGACAATTAATAAGTGCTGCGATTAATGCTGCGTCCGGTTTTGTTAATGGTATTGTTACTTGGATAAGTAGTTTGCCCAGCCGTGTTTGGAATTATCTCTCACAGACTACTCAAAGAGTCATTAGTGCGGGTAGTCAATGGGTGAACTCTGCTAAGCAGAAAGCTGGTGAAATGGTTAATGGTGCAGTAACTAATGTTCAAGGTTTGCCTGGTAAAATTTATAATGAGTTCAGTAAGATTCCTGGTAAGATTCAAGAGGCTGCAGTTAATGCTGTTAAAGCTGCTGCTGATTTTGGTAAACGTATTATTGATGCTGTTTTAAACAGTATGGGTATACACAGTCCAGGTATTGTTCAGAATAGTATTGCAACTGAATTTAAAAATACATTCTTAAAAATTAAGGATGCTATTAAACCGGCTGGTGAATATGCTAAACAAGTTGGAGAAAACATTGTTGAGAAATTCGGCAATCCAAAATTGTCCTTAGATACTGAAGAGTTAATGCCTTATTACGATTTGGATGCTGACCCGTTAGAGAATTTTGATTTCGGTGAATTGGAAAATTCATTAGGAGATTTTGATTTTGATTTGGCGGAATTGGATTTATCTGGTCTTAGTGGTGGTTTGGGTGAGTCAACTGCTCTTACTGAGGATACGAATACTATGATTGGTGATTCTTATACTGCTTTGGCTGCTATGATGATGGGTTCTCTTAATGATATGGTGTTACAAGATCAATTGGCTTATGGTCAAATTCAGGCTAATGATATTGGTACTTTTAATGCTATTAGTACTAGTTTAAATTTGAATCTACTCAGTATGGGTACTATGCTTAGAACTCAATTAACATTAATGCTCAATACACATCGTAATGCGATGACAAGTGCAAACAATACCACACGCACTCAATTAGCCGGAATGCTATTGCAAACTGAGAAAGTGACTGGTGAAATGAGGTCTGCATGGTCAGTAATGGCGAATAGTATTATCAGTGCTGCGGGTAGAATCAAAAATGAAGCTACAACTTATTTCAATCAGTTATCTACTACTATTGGTACATTTTATAAGAAATTGCAAAATCCTAGTCAATGGGGAGCTGGGGGTAGTACTGGTTCTCCAAGAACTACACGTCATGTTGGAAGAGATCCATCTATAATGGGTAGGATGACAGGTGCAATGGCAAAAGCATTAAGACGTGATAATCAAGCACCATCTTTTATTAGTGTAAGTTCTGCTCAAAGAAATCCATTTATTAATAATAGTTTTGTTGATTACTTTAATTTAAAACCATCTTCTAGAGTTAAAACAGAAGATTTGATTGAAGGAGGATACATTGATGAATTACATATTCCATTATTAGCAAAACTTCGTGGTGCAGGTTGGGATGATGTTGTAAGTCCTAATGTCAGTCATATAAAAAATAAAGCTCGTGAATGGCAAATGAGAGGTCCTCAATTATTGGGTTATATTGATTCTGGTATGGCTTTCAAAGTGAAAGAATTTGAGAATGGTAGGCCTAAGATTAGTTTTGATTCATTCCGTAAGATGGCTGAAGCATTATTCAGTACTATTACATATGATTTCTATTATGATAGTGATAAAACTGGTTCATGGGTAACTGCATTGCAAACTGGATCTGTTAATTGTAGTGATGGTGCAGATGCATTAATTGCTCTCGCTCATACCTGCGGACTTTCAGCTTATAAACAACATGGGCATTGGAACCAATTTGGTCATTTCTACGCTATGGTTGAAGGCCATAAAATGGACACTACTGGTTGGCAACAAAGACGTACTTGGACTCCAAGTGCTAGTGCAGGACCTACTCCTAAAAATCCATTAGAACAATTTGTTGTTGATTTAAAAGAGATATTTACAAACGATTCCAGTAATAATGAAATCGTTAATGAATCAACTGTTGAAGAGATTAAATTAACTTTGGAGCATAATGTGAATGTTAATGTTGAAGGTAACACTGAAACTGTTGACACTGATGCATTAATTGCAGAATTAACTGCTTCAGTCACTGATAAGAGATTAATTGACCGTATTGCTGATGCTTTAATTAAACGTGATAAAAGAATTGCTAGGATGGGAGGTGCATAATTAATGGAGAAAATAATTGTAAATCCGGGAAGATGCCGTGTGCATGGAAATATTATAGGAAACCGATATGGATATTTGGAAACTTTAAGTGGTTTCCAATCCCATAAATGTGAAATTTCTAGAAATGCGAATGAAAATCAAGCATATGAAGACTTTGATGTGTACTCATTCACTTTAAGTAAGAATCAAAATCTTGTTAATCAATTTAATGATAACATTGCGTACTGCAAACCTACAACAATTGATGATGTAGGTAGTTTCCTTTATGTTTGTGAGCATTTTGACACTACTTTTGATTCTATTGATTCCATTGCAGACATTAACACTTACACTAATGGTTATAAAATAGTTGTTAAAGACAGTTATCTTACGGATAACAGGGATAATACTGCTCCTTTCTACCTTTTAATCCATCAAGATGCAACTGGTGTGCCTATAACCTCTGGTGTGAATAGTATTCTTTTCAGTACTACTTATGAAGCATCACCCGCAATCACTAGCATTAAAGTAGGTTTTGTCTTTTTTGATGCAAATCACAGGTATATCAGTAGTCATGAAGTAGCAGAGATTGCGGATGTAGGAACGGGAAATCGTGGCAGAATCAATGTAAGCACTTCAAGTATTCCGGCTAATGCTAAATATGTTAGTGTTGAATTCAGCTTCCCAGATGGTGTGGGAAGATACACTAATAATGCTGGTCAATTAGTCAATGATTACTTTAAAATGGAATTAAACACTTTACTATTCAACCAGGCTTATGGAGGTTTTGTTACAAATGGCTAGGATAATAAGTTACCCGTACAATGTGCGAAATGTAGATGGAAACACGGGTATTTACCGTGAAATGGAAGAAATAGGCTATATCACAAATGATAGTGAAACTTTTGGTCATTGGGGAAATGAAACTCCTGGAAACAATAACCAATATGCCGTTGCAGGTATTAATGGTGCTAAGCATAAGCCTTCAAAGATTGAAGGATTAAATTTCAATGATTTCAATCAGATACCTGACAATGCAAAAATTGTCAGTATTAGTGTTGAGTATGCTTATGCGAAATTTGCTTATCATAATACAGGTCATGGTAGTTTCGCACAACCTATCATTAGTATTCCTTCTTTGGGTTTAAGTGCAGCAGGTAATGCTCCACCTAAAGATATAGTTACTTCTTATGTGGTTGATTGGTATAATCTCAAAAACATTAAGGGTTCTGATATCAGAGATTTAAAAGTTACTTTTGATTTACCATCTAATACTTCGAATAATCCTGCTTATGTTAAAATGAAATTTATACGTGTATATGTTGAATATATTACACCGAATTATATTCCAACCGTAAGTTTTGGATTGAATAAGGTTGAATATGGTGAGGAAGTTCCTGTAAGTATTGATGTTGTGGAAACCAACAATGCATTGGCTAGTGATGATGTTGAAGTTTCTGTTATTGTAACTCCTGGACTTTCGATTGTTCCTGGAAGTGTGTCTGGTAATGGTACATTCAATCAGTCCAACCAGACATGGTATGCTAAAACAGTTAACGGAAAAGCCAGATTAACATTCAAGGTCACGCCAACGGATAGAACTGTCAGTGGATTAAATAATGTGAATGCTTATATTTTCATGGATTCCAGTACTATTCATTCTTCTGTGGAATCATTATATGTTATTCCATTAAAAGCGGAATTAGTGTCATGTAGGGTGAATACAAATGAAATCTATGTTAGCAGCGGTAATGATAAGCATTATTCTCATTTTGAATTAACAATTGAAAACAAAGCCCGAACACCATTGGAAGTGAAAATTGATTTTGATAATCTTTTGTATGAAGGTAGTATTCCAGGTTATGATCCGGAGACTAAAATTTTAACTATAACTGATTGGGATGGGAATAATTTATATGACCGTGAAATCTTATTGTATTCCACTTCAGCGGTTTCATCTCAAGTTATTGTCTCCAGTGATGCGTGGATTGGTGTTACTAAAATCAATATTAATACTCATGTGTCTAATGATTATGAGGAGTTTTATACTGAGTTTGATGCTCCGGTATTTACACGTGAAAACATGAGTGGTACTACTGGTGAAAAATATGTTTTTGGGGTTTTATGCCGTGTAACTGGTACAGATAGGCTTATTAATGGAATGAAAAATTTAAGAGCTTCGGTGCTGAATAATGGTGAAAAATTCACTAATAAATTAACGCAAATTGGTGACTGGCAATTATTGCAGGTAGAATTCACATATACTGAGAATACTCGTTTAGCTTTCAGATTCTATGGTAATTATATGGAAGATGATGCTGGAAAAATAGAATATGGTAACATATTTCTCATTCATAGTGATTATTATCAAGGATATGAATATCCAGTACTGGCTTTTCAGGATTTAAATTTGCTCATAAGCAATAGTGAGTATACTAATCTTTTATTGGAGCCTCCAGAGCAAAATCCATCAACAAAACATTACTTTGATTTAATTGACTGGCAAGGCCTGGAAGAAAACCAATACCTCATACCTCACGGTTTGGAGATTACTGGTGATATTTCCAGTGAGGAAAAAGTCAACTTACTATTAGGTTTTGGACATAGTGGAATAGATGAAACAGAATATTATACCACAAGTGTTAATGTTGATAATTCTACTGAAACCTTCAAGATAGGAGGTAAGTTTGAAACATTAGGACTAAGTTTTAATGACATCCAAAAAGTGTTAAAAGACATTCAATTTTACATGCAGGTAGATGATGCTTTTGACAATCAAACACCTGTCAATGTTCAAATGAAAAACGTCAGAATAACACTTTACTATAGTTTAAATAATGATTGTTGGGAGTTTTTCGTAAATGGTGTCAGTAGCAAGCATTTCTTATTGGATTTGATGGCGGATAGTGAAATACCGCGTGGAGCTAACTATGATGTTAACAAATTTAAAGTGGATGGAGCAGATGGTGAATATCCGAACAGGATTAATCTCGAAGAAAATGAGATTAAACTTCGATTTACTACATGTGAATGTGCTACAATAGACGAATTAACCTACCTACTTGAAAAAGTGGTGGAATGGTTATATCCTGAAAGGGATAGTTTAGATAATCCGGAATTGAAAACAATCAGTTTCTTTTATGCACCTGACCGTGGATATGATTATTACATTGATGAAACCATTGATGCTGAAGCAGTAGACGGTGCTTATGAATGCGAAGTAAAATTAATAGTTCCGTCTGGTCTTGCAAGAAGTTTAGAGGAAACTGAATCTGCTGCCATTGGGGCTATTGGACATATGGGAAAAGTCAAACCAACAATATTTTTCAACATTTTAAGCCATGATGGGGAAATAATATTGGTGGAAAGTGACAGTAATCAGAAATTCCAGTTAACCGGTGAATTTATAGATGAATTACCAGTAGACACAGAGATGAAACTTGATTGTAAAGAGAAAAAATTATACTATAATGCGTATGGTGAATGGTTCTTAGTAGATCCAAATTGCATAACATTAGATAGTGATTTCTTTACTTTGAAAAATCATTTTGATTTCACCTCAAGTGTTAATTGCCGTGTTTCTGATGTTAAATATTACGAATTAAGAGGGTGATAATGTATGATTGTTATTCTTGATTCCAACGAATCCATACTTGACTTTATGGATGATGCTGATGCAAGTATTGAAATCACAGATACTTACGGAGGCTATAAATCATTAGATTTCAAATGTGAATTAACAGATGTGAAAAACGATGAATTCTTATTTAAACAAGGAAACAAACTGTTTATTGACAATGTTTTATTTGTGATGAATACTGAAGTTGAAACTGATTTTGTACAGAATTTAATCACTTTAGAGGCTGAAGAACTGGTTTGTGAATTAAACAATTGCGAACCATTCTATGTATCTGATGCTCGTTATTCCAGATATGTCTCCGGTAATACAGTATCCATCAGTAAAAACTTCTTATCGTTACTTTTTAATGGTTTTTATACTGTTAGTGAAACTGATTTGCCTAGTTTAAAAGATTCTGAAAAAATAGTGACTGTTAACGGTACAATCACTAAATACAATCTTTTAAAAGAAATTGAAGAAACAACAGGTTTGCTGTTCAAATACAGTTATGCTCTTGAAGATAACAGTATTAAGAAATATGTTAGCTTACTCAAACCCGAAAACTACGGAGTAACTCACTCACAATTACTTGAACGTGTTATTGTTGGTGAAAATACTAATAAACTTGAATACAGTACTGATGAAACCAAAAACGCATTGGGAATAATGCCTATTATCAAATCAGAAAACACTGCTCAAGTAGATTACACGAAAATATTACGCCAATTCAATAATCTTGATATTAATAATGAGAATATCATGCCATATTTCGAGAATTATAGTTTCAGTAAGCAGGATATTTTAGATGCTGCTGAAACATTGCATAGTAAAATTGAATTGTTCAAGTTCATTCCTGAAACAGTTTCAATATCTCATGAGGAAATCTATGACAAAACTGAATTCGAGGCTGAAAACGGTACTCATAATGGTAACTGGCCAGAAAATCGGATTTACACAGTAGATATTGGAATGAGTCAGTTCTTAGATTTTGCCACACAAATTGTTATAAATTCTGGAACAACTGATTTCCCATTAAAAGTAATCGGATTGCCAACTATTGCGTCAAAAGGTACTCTAAACTGTGTATTCAGTGTGGATGAAATCTTTGATTTGGCTGTGCAAGTTCAAGATCATATCAGTAAAACAGGTGAAATCAATAGTAGCATTTCCACAAGTCATGGAATAGTTAGTTTCCAATGGCTCGTTTATATTTTCGCAGAATATTTAACTACAAATAAGAAGGTTGTTTGTACTGAAGATTATCCGAAGTTGAATAAGATTTTACCTTCGACGGTTGAGGAAGAGGTTAGGTATATTGTAGATTACGAGAATTATGAATCTATGCCTTTTTTGTATACTCAAAACACTTCTGAAAGTAATACTATTCCTACTCAAGCTCCAGCAAATTCTACTGTAGATAATATACTTGATGTCACTAATTACATTAGTGAAACACTTCCAGTTCTGAAAGTGAAATAAACAGCTGGAGCATCACAAATCTACATCAAAGTATATAGTCAAGGCATCGCTGACAGTGAAAGAACAGCATCAATCATAAATTTTAAAGATGTCAATAAAATACAAGACGATAGCTAACTTACTATTGATTACAGCAAGCAGACTATTGAATTTATGAAGTATGTTGAAACTACTGTTGAAAAAGAAGTTGAAGAAACAGTAGAAACTGAAAATCCAGATACCATTACTGCAACTGGAAAAAATACTTGTGGCTGCTGCGGATACCCAAAAATGCCTTATAAAAATTATACACGTACCTATAAAAATTACTGCCCAGCATGTGGCCGTAGTGGAACATTAGTATTCGGACCAAAAAACATTGTTGATGGAGAAATCACATGTGGAAACACAGGCCCAGCATGCAAAAACAAAGGAACAGTAAATGGAAAACCCGTAACAAGAAGTATTAAAGGATGTGATGCTGACTACTGTGTGCAGTGTGGAGGTGACAAATGGGGAGCAGGCCGTTGTAAAAATCGTAAGCTAACTCCAGCAGAAGCAACAACAACCACCACAGAAAAGAAAACAGTGACTGAAACGGTTGGTGAGTATAAACAAACAACTGCAAGTAATGATGATGCAACAGCTGACAATAAAACATCCTTATCTGAAACTATCACTGAACAGTCCAGTTTTGGTGTTTATTGCGGGGATGTTCAAATAGAATTTATGGGTTGTTCTTTTGTTAGCTTAACCTCAGATTCCTGTAAATTATATGAGTTAGCACCATTCCCATATATTAAAAAAGCCGGTGAACAATTCATTTATGCACCAATCACACGTGCAGGTTTCAATTACACTCATATGAGTAATAACAATCCTAAACTGGAACCTTTTGAAACATCAGAGCAAAGTGTTGAAGAGGTTCTCATAGGTTGTTGGAAAAAACTAAACGGGTCTGGTGATAATACTGCATGGCTGGAAAAA
>JAFUBV010000234.1 GCA_017460025.1 Methanobrevibacter sp.
AAACATTTTCAGTTAATTCTATCAGAAATTTTTTAAAACATGAAGGAATATCCGTTTCAACAAATACCATCAGTAATTATCTAAAACAAATTGAAGATGCTTATATATTAATCAAATCAAAAAGGGAAGAAATCAAAACTAAAAAAATCCTAACAACAAATGAAAAATATTATTGTATTGACCCCGGATTTTATGAGATTCAAACAGGATTCAACAAATCAAGAGGAAAAATTTTAGAAAACATAGTTTTTTTAGAACTTCTCAGAAGAAATTATAACATAACCATAGGCAACATTGATGGACTTGAAGTTGATTTTGTATGCCAAAAACCAAATAAAACAATATATGTTCAAGTGTCTGAAAGCATACTGGATGAAACTACAAGGGATAGGGAATTTAGAAGTCTTGAAAAAATTAATGACAACTATCTTAAATACATTTTAACACTTGATACTTGGGATTATTCAAAAAATGGAATAATGCACTTAAATATAATTGACTTTTTAAAAGATACAACAATATAATTTATAAGCTATTTATTTTCAGATTTGATTTGGTGAATCATCATTAATAATGATTCTATAAAGTGTGTGATTATTACTTTTTGTTTATTGAACATAGGGTTTCTAGTATCTTATAACTAATTAATATATTTATTCAATAAACTGTTAAGCAAGAACAAATTATAAGTAACTGATATTTTCTATGGTGCGATCATTGTTATCACTTTAAATATGAATTAATTATTTTTTTTATCTTAACATTTCTATATTATATTTAGATTTGGTTGGTTAATTAATTTGTGGATAAGGTTAGGATATTTCAGTAGGTTTATTATTTATATATAAAATATATTGTTTTTTTTCATGAAATTCTTGTTGGCAAATAGTTATTATTAATGAATTGATATTATTTATTATAAAAACTGCTAATCAGTAAAATGTGATTATTTATGAATAATCGATTTGAAATTGCTCGTGAGTTTGCTGAGGCTATATGTTCTGAGAATATTGTCAAAATAATATTGTTCGATTCTGTAGCTCGTGGTGATGACACGGAAGAATCTGATATTGATATTTTAATTATCACAACTAATTCTGATGAATTATCTGATGAGATTAATCGTGCAGCAGTTGAATTATCCTTGAAAAGGATGAATTCCTATCTCCCCATGTCATGAGTGAAGTTTTATCTAATCCGTCGGTGTCAATGGTGAAGCTGCTGGATTCATATCTCCCCATGTCATGAGTGAAGAGCATTTCAACAAAACTATTGATTATCCATTTTTAACTAATGTGCTTAAAGAGGGTATTGTAATTGAATAAGGTTATGGATGCTTTTAATATATGTAAAAGTAATCTAATATCTGCTAAAGCATTATTTGATGTTGATTAATATGGATATTCTGTTACACGATTTTATTATATAACTATTCAGTAGGATTGTACGGTAACATTCAGTTATTTACACTATAAATTTGTGGTTTTTTCATTTTTAAATTATAATCAAATGGATGATGGTTAATGTTTGTCTAATAATTTAATTCTATTTAAAAATTTGTCCCTGGAATTTGTAGACATCACAGCTTTCATCCATCCAGCTGTCAGCACTGATTCCTGCTTTCATGCAGGTATGGTCTAAAAATTCTTCTTTTGTAAATCCGTTTTCAGGAGCCACTTGTGGTAACAAAAGACCTCGGGCATATCCTTTTTGGATAATCAATCCGTCCCTTCCTATTTCTATTTCATCCAAGTATTGATCCGGATGTGCAACTTCAATTAATTCCGGTTGAGTCAGCACGGTTACTTCAAATTCGATATCTCCAAATTCCTCTTCTTTCAGTTCAGGAAATCTTGGATCATCGAATGCTGCTGCTATTGCCACATCAATTGTTGATTCAATCAGGCTTTTTACAGGTTCGGGATATCCAATGCATCCTCTTAGTCTTTTTTTCTTGTTTATTGTTACAAAAACTCCCAGTTCCTCTTTCAATTCTTCAGGGCAATCTTGAGGAATGAACGGTCTTCTGTTTGTTTCCAGGTATGTTGCAACAGTATTTTTAGCAATTTCCAGTAAATATTGTCCGTTTTCTTCACTTATCATGTTATCACCTAGTTGCTTCCTCCAACCATAGCGTCGATAATTCTTGTGTGTGGTCCGCCATCTCCGACTGGTGCGGTCTGTCCGTCTTTTCCGCAGAAGCCAACACTTAATTTAAAGTCATTTCCCAATGCATCAACATTGTTTAATGTCTCAAGAATGTTTCCTGATAGTGATACGTCACGAAGTGGTGTTGTAAGTTCTCCGTTTTCAATCTTGAATCCTTCGGCTGCATTGAACTGGAATATTCCTTTTCCGGTATCTACCTGTCCTCCTCTTGAGCCTTTCAAGTAAATTCCGTCTGGAATGTCTTCTATCAGTTCTTCAAAGGTCATGTCTCCAGGCTGCAGGTAAGTGTTACTCATTCTTACAATCGGTGCGTCAGCAATGATTGACCTTGCATTTCCTGAGGATTTCATGTTCAATTTTGATGCTGTTTCTCTTGATGAAAGTAGGGAAACTAATTCACCGTCTTTTACCAGTTGATTTGGTTTTGTTTTAACTCCTTCCACGTCATATGGGTAGTATCCGAATCCGTCTTTTATTGTTGCATCATCGAAGATATTGACTATGTCTGAAGCTATTTTTGTGTTTAATTTGTTTTTGAGAATGGAATCGTTTTGCAATATTAAATCTGCTTCTGTTGCATGTCCTAATGCTTCATGTATCATCACTCCTGTGAGTTCAGGATCCGCTATTATCTTGAATTTGCCTGATGGTGCAGGTTCTGCTTTGAGCAATCTGTTTGCTTTATCTCCAATGTTTCTTCCGAACTCTTCGATATCCTTATCTGAAATCACTTCAAATCCTTTCACTCCACCTATGCTCCCATGTCCGAATTGGATAATCTGTCCGTCTGTAGCGGTTGCATTCAGTGCCATTCGCACACGGCTTGTTTTTACCTGAACTTCACTGCCCTCACTGTTTAAAAACAGTTCATTGCTTTCGATGTCTCCATATCCGACTGTTGTACTGTTCACTTCATTAAATGTGGCGCTGTCGCTAGCTGTTTTCATGATTTCCTGTTTTTCTTCAATTGAAATGTCTTCAAATGGTATTTTAACGTCAGTTGCTATTTTGTCTTTGATTATGTCACTTTCAGCTAATTCAACGTCTCCTTTTAGGGAGTTTGAAAGCTTTAATGCTGTTTCGGTAATTTCATCAAATTTTGAGATGTCTGTTGTGTATGCAAATCCCCAAGCTCCGTTGTTCAGTACTCTTATTCTTGCTGAAATGCTCATTCCAGTATTTATTTCATCAATTTCTCCATCTTTCATTAATATTGATGTGCTGTTACCTTTTCCTGCTCTGATATCAATATAGTCAACTTTAGGAATTGTCTTTTCAATAACTTTTTCAAATAAGTTAATATATTCTTCCATTCTATCGCTCCAAAAGTTCAATCATTAAATATTTTGGATTTCATATTACTTAATGTTAATAGAAATTTTAAAATATAACGATTGATATAATTTAATATTGGTGATTTTTTATGGTTATTATTGTTGGTACTGGTGCTGGAGGAGCAATCATTGCATATGAATTGTCTAAAGAAAATATTCCAGTAACCATTATTGAAAAAGGACCATACATTGATTCAAAAGATGCGTTCAACTATTATGATAAATACAGTGAGGATGTAGACTTACTGACAACCACATGTATTGGAGGAGCCACCATTGTTTCAATGTCAAATATGGTTCATGCTTTGGATGAAGAGTTGCACGACTATGGTATAGACATAACTGAAGAATATGGATATGTTGAAGAGCTGATTGGCGTACATCAATTGGATGACTCACATATCGGCAGAGGAACACAACTCTTTTTGGATGCCGGCCGTGAACTCGGATTAAATACTTTAAAGATGCCGAAAGCTATTCGGGAAAAGGACTGTATTCAATGTGGAAAATGCGCATTTGGATGTCCTGCCGATGCAAAATGGTCCGGAAAGGATTTTGTTGACATGGCAGTTGAAAACGGCGCCGAACTTATAACTGAAGCTGAAGTATATGAACTCATTGTTGAAGATTCTAAAATCAAAGGCGTTAAATATATAAAAGATAATGCTCAAGAGTCTCTTTTATCAGATACTGTTGTATTGTCTGCCGGTGCAATAGGCTCCACACTGATTTTGAGAACTGCAGGAATCGATGCAGGCCGTGAACTGTTCTTTGATCCGTTCGTATCAGTTGGAGGATACATCAAGGACATTAACTTCAATACCGAAGTTCAGATGGCAGGTCTGGTCATAGGTAAAAACTTTGTACTGTCCCCTCATTTCTCCTCATTCATTAAAGGAAATATTGATGATGAAAAAGTTGATGACAAGGATATTTTAAGCATCATGGTAAAGACTGCAGATGACGCCAAAGGTTATGTTGACGACGACGGCGATGTTGTAAAAATCAATACAATCAATGACATAAGATATTTGGCCGAAGGTGTTGCAACAGCAGGATTTATTCTTGAAAAGGCAGGTGTTGACCCTAATACTATAGGTTCAACTGTTTACAGGGGAGCACATCCTGGAGGAACTGCACCTATTGGAAAACTCGTTGATTCCAATCAGGAAACAGAAATTGAAGGACTTTTTGTCAGCGATGCAAGTGTCTTACCTATATCTCCTGGAAAACCTCCTATATTGACAATACTTGCCTTATCTAAACGTTTGGCAGATTATTTAAAAAATAATTAAAGAAGATTATTCGAATTGTTTTTCGATATCTTCATTTTTTATTAATTTTTCACAGTAATGGCATCTTAAAACTGGTGGTTGGGATTCAATCACATTAAACCTTGAAGTAATAGGCTCGTTTTCATAATTTGTAATGCACTTTTCATTGGTGCATTTGATGAGGGATGTAATTACTTCCGGAAGTATGATTTGATCTTTTTTTACAACTTTATAATCCTTAATAATATTTATTGTAGCTTTTGGAGCTATTAATGCAATTTGGTTTAATTCTTCGTGATCAATTTCCCTGTTTTCAATTTTTACAATATCTTTTCTCCCGGTTTCTTTTGATGAAACGTTCATTGCCACAGTAACATTGATAATGTCATCATCAGGAAGTCCCAATATCTTAAGGATATGCAGGGATTTGTTTGCTGTAATATGGTCAATCACAGTTCCATTTTCAATAGCTTTAATTTTTAATTCAGATTTCATTTTATACACCGTACATCTTTAAATCTAAAACATTAATAGTCGCTTCAGTATCATTAATCAAATCTTCAGGGGTTTTGTCCTTGGTAGTTATGAAAAAGCTTTTAACCACCCTTCCGCCACGCAGGGATACTTTTTCTTCAAGTCTGTCGAGAACAGCATCTCCACCGTTATTTGTCAATGTTGTAAATAGTATGACGTCTTTTCCTTTCCAGTTGCAGTTATCGACAAGTGTTATGATTGCAGGAGCAGGATTATTTGCCCATGTAGGAGTGCCCAGATAAATAAGGTCATAATTTGTAAAGTCAATTTTTTCGGGAGAAATTTTAGTTTTTGATTCTCTGAATGCTTCAATTGATGACAATAATCTTTTTCCAAATCCTTTTCTGTCTTTTAAATCTTTAATTTCAATAATATCTGCTTTCAAATGCATTGAAAGTGTTCTGGATACTATTTTTGTACTCCCGCCGCTTGAAAAATATACTATCAAAGTTTTCATTTTATCCCTCTTTTTTATGGATGAAGTCCGAAGTGTGTAAGGCCTGTGCTTTCATCAAGTCCAAGCAAAATATTCATGTTCTGAATAGCCTGTCCTGAAGCACCTTTCACTAGGTTATCGATTACGGATAACATCACGATTCTGCCTGTTTCGTCTATTTCAAATCCTCCGATGTGTACAAAGTTGGATCCTCTAACGGAGCTTAAATGAGGAATTTCTCCTTCATCCATTAATTTTATGAAATATTCATCTCCATATTCTTTTTCATAGAATTCTCTTAATTCTTCTACAGTTATGTCATCAATAAGGAAGCTGTGGCTTGTCGTTTGGAGTCCTCTGTTTACAGGAACCAGATGTGGTGTGAATGATACTTTCACATCATCAAATCCGTGCAATTCCTGCTGTATCTCTGACATGTGTCTGTGTGATGAAATCTTATACGGATTCACGTTATCTGCAATATTCGGATAATGTGTGGTTGAACTAGGATTTATGCCTGCACCGCTGACGCCGGTTTTTGAATCGATGACAATCCTGTCAACAAGATTGTTTTTAACTAATGGATATGAGGATAGGATTGCGCCTGTTGGGAAACATCCCGGATTTGCAACAAGTTTTGCTTTTTTAATTTCATCCCTATATAATTCAGGAAGCCCGAATGCACCTTTATTGTCCTTATCTGTGTGTTCCATTCCATACCATTTTTCATAAACTTCCGTATCGCGGTATCTGTAGTCTCCACTTAAGTCAACTACTTTCATGCCGGCATCTAACAGTTCAGGCACGATTTTCATTGATGCTCCGTGAGGTGTTGCAGTGAATACAACATCAGCATCCAATTCAGACGGACTTTTGTTTTTGAATTCAAGTTCTGAATCTCTTATGTGCGGATGAATCTTATGTGCCGGAGTGCCATCGTATTTTCTTGAAGTAATGTCTGTTATTTCTACTTCAGGATGGTTTAATAACATTCTTAAAAGTTCTCCACCAGTATATCCGCTTGCTCCAATTATTGCTACTTTATACATCATTGTCCTCCT
>JAFUBV010000235.1 GCA_017460025.1 Methanobrevibacter sp.
ACATGTTCGCACGTGGTATTATTTTCTCTGCATTACCAGAGACTCAGGCTATTTACGGTTTCTTGATTGCTATTTTACTCATGGTATTCGGTGGAATCTTAGGTTAAGGAGGCAATTTATATGAGCTCAGGCACAGATAAAATTGTTTCAAGCATTATGTCTGAAGCCCAAGGGAAAGCTGATATAATCATGCAAGATGCAAACGCAGAAATTGCAACAATTACTGCAAATGCTGAGAAAACTGCAGAATCAGAAAAAAATAAAATTTTAGATAATGGTAAAAAACAATCTGATATGAGATATCAGCAAATTATCTCTGAAGCTAAGATGAATGCTCGTAGAGCAGAAGTAGGCGCTACAGAAGAAGTTATTGAAGCAGCTTTCACATAAGCTTCTGACGAATTAAAATCCATTGCTTCTTCTGGTAGTGATGAATATGAAGATTCATTAAGTAAAATGATTAAAGAAGCTGTTGATGAACTTGGTAGTGATGATTTAATCATTCATTTAAATGAAGCTGATACAAACAAATTTAAAAGTCAACTTGATTCATCTTCTACTTTCCAAATTGACGATGTTAATTTCCAATTAGGAGAACCTATAGACACTATAGGTGGAGCTATTGTTAAAACCAAAAGTGGTGACATTGAAGTAAACAATACTATTGAATCTAGATTAGAAAGATTTAAAAGTATTTTACGTAGTGAAGTTGCAAATGTATTATTCAAATAATTAGGAGGGAGAAAATATGGCTGATGAAATTGCTACATTAATAAGTTCTGTTGGACTTACACAAGAAACATTTATTGCATTCGCAGTTATTGCAATTCTTGTTATAGGTGCTGTAGTTGTAATCATTACATCTAGACCAATCTTGGATATTTATCCTTATCTCAATCCTAGTTCAAGAGTAAGAGCCAGAAAAGGAAGACTCTTTGATGAAAAACAAATTTCAGAAATTGTTGAATCAAACAATGTTGAAGAGGTAGAAAATTATCTTAAAGGTGTTCCTGAATACGCTGATGTATTAGATGAATACCCACTTGATAAAGCATTAGATGTTGAACGTGCTAACACTTATGATTTCATTGCAAGATTAGCTCCTAAGGAAGTAAAGGCTCCTTTTGTTGTAATGTCTAAAAAAACTGATGTTAACAACATCAAAAGTCTTATAACTGCTAAGGAAGTTGGTCTCACTCCTGATGAAACTAAAGAATTATTAATCCCTTGCGGATCATTATATGATGAGTTAAGTTCTTTAGTTGACGCTGACAGTGTTACTGATATTATCACAAGTTTAGATGGTACTGAATACGCTACTGCATTAGAAGATGCTCTTCCTGAATATGAAGAGAAAGAAATGACTCTTCCATTAGAATCTGCTTTAGATAAATATTATTTGGGTAATTTATTGCGTTCAACTGATGTTCCTGCTGATGAAAATACACAAATCGTATATTCATATATTGGAACTCAAGTTGATGTTGATAACCTTAAAATAATTTTAAGAGCTAAAGAAGATGGTTTGACTTATGATGACATTTCAAACTATATCTTAGAAGACGGTTATCAATTACGTGAATGGAAACTTAAAGATTTAATGGATTCACCAGATGTTACAAACGTAGTTTCTGGTTTAGAAGGTACAAAATACTCAGAAGCTTTAACTAATGTTGTTCCACAGTACAACGAGACAGGTTCTGTTGCTGTGTTTGAAAGAGCATTAGATGTGTATGTCACAGAACATGCAAAGTCTTTATCTTCTAAAAAACCATTAGGTGTTGGTCCAATTATTGGTTATTTAAGTCAAAAAGAAGCTGAAATTAAAAATTTAAAAATTATTGCAAGAGCAAAAAGAGAAGCTGATTTCCCTAATTCTAAAATCATGGAGATGTTAATATGAGTTCCGTTGCAATTATAGGAGATATAGACACCGTATCTGGATTTAGATTAGGTGGAGTTAAAGAAGCAGAAGTTGTTAATACTGCTGAAGAAGCTATTGCTGCTTTTGATAAATTTTTAGATGCAGAAATTTCAATTATTATTATAACTCAAGTATTAGCTAATGAAATTAGAGAACATATTAATAGAAAAATTGGTTCTAGTGTATTACCAATGATAATTGAGATACCTGATAAAGATGGGTCCTCCGAAGGATCATCTGATCAAATGAACGATCTTATTAAAACAGTTATCGGGGTAGAGATGGTTAAATGATTATTGAAGGAAAAATTATTAAAATTGCTGGGCCTGTTATTGTCGCAGATGGTATGAGAGGAGCCCAGATGCTTGAGATGGTTAGGGTAGGTGAACAAAAGCTTATCGGGGAAATCATTGAGTTAGAAGGTGACACCGCAACTATCCAAGTATATGAAGAAACAGCCGGTATTCAACCGGGTGAAGTAGTAGAATGTACAGGAGGTCCTTTATCAGTAGAACTCGGTCCTGGTGTAATGAGTTCTATTTTTGATGGTATTCAAAGACCTTTAAGAATTATCAGAGAAGAATCTGGTGACTTCATTGCAAGAGGTATTGATGTAGATTCCATTAACAAAGAGAAAAAATGGGAATTCAAACCTGTTGCTAAAGTTGGGGACAAAGTACAGGCTGGAGATGTTCTTGGTGAAGTACAAGAAACAACTGCAGTATTACACAAAATCTTAGTACCTCCAACCATGGAAGGTGAAGTAACTAGCATTGCTGCTGAAGGTGAATACACTGTATTGGAAGATATTGCAGAAATTGACGGTGAAGCAGTTCAAATGCTCCAAAAATGGCCTGTAAAAAGAAGCCGTCCATATGTAAGAAAATTAGACCCTGATATACCATTAGTCACTGGTCAAAGAGCACAAGATACTTTCTTCTCCGTAGCTAAAGGAGGAGCAGCAGCTATTCCAGGTCCTTTCGGATCAGGTAAAACTGTTACCCAACAACAATTAGCTAAATGGGCAGACGCTGACATCGTTGTTTACATTGGATGTGGAGAACGTGGAAACGAAATGACTGAAGTACTTACCGAGTTCCCATTCCTTGACGACCCTAAAACCGGAAACCCATTAATGGACAGAACAGTTCTTATTGCTAACACTTCAAACATGCCGGTAGCGGCTCGTGAAGCATGTGTATATACTGGTATTACTATTGCTGAATACTACCGTGACCAAGGTTATGACGTAGCACTTATGGCAGATTCAACCTCAAGATGGGCTGAAGCTATGAGGGAGATTTCAGGAAGATTAGAAGAAATGCCTGGGGAAGAAGGTTACCCAGCATACTTAGCATCCAGATTAGCACAGTTCTATGAAAGAGCTGGAAGAGTAGAAACTCTCGGTACTGAATCAGACGTTGCTTCCATTTCAGTAGTAGGTGCAGTATCACCTCCTGGTGGGGACTTATCTGAACCAGTTACACAAAACACTTTACGTATCTGTAAAGTATTCTGGGCTTTAGATGCATCCCTTGCAGATAAACGTCACTTCCCTTCAATTGACTGGTTACAAAGTTATTCCTTATATGTAGACAGTATTGAAGGCTGGTGGGCTGAAAACGTAGCAGCTGACTGGAGAGCTACTCGTGACAAAGCTATGAGTCTTTTACAAAAAGAATCAGAACTTCAAGAAATTGTACAATTAGTAGGTCCTGATGCTTTACCAGAAACTGACCAAGCTACTTTAGAAGCTACCCGTATGTTAAGAGAAGACTTCTTGCAACAAAACGCATTTGATGACGTAGATACATATTGTGCTCCAGATAAACAGTACAAAATGTTAAAAACCATTTTACAATTCTACGATGAATCTCTTGCAGCAGTTAACAGAGGTGCTCCAATTGCTAGTATTGTAGCATTACCTGTAAAAGAAGAAATCGGTAAAATGAAATATGTTCCACAAGAGGAATTTGATGCTAAGATTGAAGAAATTCAAGCAGCAATTACTAAACAATGCAGTGAGGCTTAAAAATGAATACAAATATTAAAACAAGAGACTATACTACTGTATCTGAAGTCTCAGGTCCTTTAATGGTTGTTGAAGGAGTAGAAGGCGTTGGTTACAATGAAATTGTAGATATTGAAACACCTACTGGTGAAAAAAGAAGTGGACAAGTTCTAGAAGTAACTAAAGATGTTGCTGTTATCCAAGTTTTCGAAGGAACTAATGATTTAAACACTAAAAACACTAAAACCAGATTCACTGGTCAAACTGCTAAAATCGGTGTTTCCAGAGACATGATGGGTCGTATCTTCAACGGTATCGGTAAACCTATTGATGGCGGACCAGAAATCATTCCTGATGAAGAATTAGATATTAACGGTGCTCCAATGAACCCTGCTTCTCGTGAGTTCCCTGAAGAATTTATTCAAACTGGTATCCCAACCATTGACGGAATGAATACTTTAGTAAGAGGACAAAAACTTCCTATTTTCTCAGGATCAGGTTTACCTC
>JAFUBV010000236.1 GCA_017460025.1 Methanobrevibacter sp.
CATAGCTCTTTTCATTTTAATTGGTAATTTGGAAAATATTCCAATTTTCTATTCATTGTTCACCAAATGGATTGCAGGAAATGAAGTTATATGGGGCATTTTAGCATCTCAAGTTATTTCAAATGTTCCTGCCGCAATTTTACTCAGCGGTTTCAGCACTAATTATGAAGCAATTATTGTTGGTATCAATATAGGTGGTTTCGGTACGCTTATAGCTTCTATGGCCAATCTTATTTCATATAAGATTCTTGTTCGTGAACACAGTGAATTTAAGATTAGATATTTAAAAATATTCACGATATTAAATGTTGTTTTATTGCTAATCCTTGTCGGCATTTATATTTTCATTTAAATATAATTAATTAAAGAATACTATTATGGGGAGAGTATTATGGCTAATGAAAATGTTGAATTGATGAGGGGTGAGCCGGAAATAGCCATTAGGAAATTGGCTATTCCGATAATGATATCCATGCTTTTGACAGCATCGTATAATATTGTTGATGGAATTTGGGTTGCCGGTTTAGGTCAGGCAGCTATTGCAGGAATTGGTTTTGTAACGCCGATATTCATGATTTTAAATGGTGTCAGTGTTGGACTTGGAAATGGTGCAACAAGCAGTATATCTCGTGCTGTTGGAGCAAAAAACCATGACGGAGCAAGTAAATCTGCTACTCATTCACTTTTAATATTTTTAATAGCATCAATTTTATTAACTTTAATTTTACTCTTAATACAGGAACCACTATTAAAAGCTTATGGTGCAAGTGGACAGTCACTCACTGAAGGAATTAAATACGGAACTCCATTATTCCTTGGTTTATTTGCATTCATGTTTGCAAACGGTGGAAGCGGTATTCTTCGTGGTGAAGGAGACATGAAACGAGCAATGTATGCAATCATCGTCTCAGTGGTTTTGAATTTTGTTTTGGATCCTCTTTTCATTTATATATTTGGCTTAGGCTCTGCTGGAGCTTCCCTTGCAACTATTGTAAGTTCTGTTGGTTCAGCGGCAGTAATCCTGTACTGGATATTAATAAAAAAGGATACTTATGTGGATGTTACTTTTAAAAATTTTAAATATGAATCAAAAATATCCCGCGATATCTTAAAAGTGGGTATTCCGTCTTCACTGGACATGTTCATGATGTCACTTGCAATGAGTTTCTACCTGATGTTTATTTCATCAGTAGGGGGTGAATATGGTATTGCTGCTTTCACTTCAGGTCAGAGATTATATCTTTTTGGTATAATGCCTTTAACTGCGGTTGCTAGTGCAGTTTCAGCTGTAAGCGGAAGCGCATATGGTGCTAGGAACTGGGAATATCTTTCAAGAACTCATACTTATGGCACTAAATTCGCAATGATATTTGCAGTGGCAATAATGCTTGTTTTAGTGATATTTGCACCGCAACTGTCATTAATTTTTGCATATACTCCAGAAACCGCTCCGTTAATTCCTGAAATTACGAACTTTTTAAGAATTGCATCATTCGGTTTGCTTTTGGTCGGTATTGGAATGCCTTCAAGCTTTATGTATCAGGGAATTGGAAGGGGAACCACAAGTCTTGCATGGACAATCATAAGGGAGTTAATCTTCACTGTAACATGCACATATCTTTTTGGAATAATATTTAATTGGGGATTGACTGGCATATGGGTAGGTCTTGCGGTTGGTAGGATAATTGCGTCAATTCTTAACTTCACGTATGCAAAATATACTCTTAGAAAACTTAAATCGACGTTAAATTAAAAAAATAGGTGTGGTGGATGTTATTCATCCAGTAAATCTGCAACTTTATTTGCAATAAAGACACAGCAGTCAACGCATGGAGATTTGTCTTCTCCATTTTTACTTATTTTATCGCAACGTACTGTACCGTATTCTTCTTTGAATGTGTTAAAAATCTCTTTAGCATTAGCTTTAATTTTTACTTCATCATCAACAATCAAACCATTGGCAATCAATGCACCGGTAACTGCTCCACAGGTTCCTTCATCAAAGGTTCCCCCAATTCCTCCTGCAAACCCACAGGCTAGTTTACACATGTCTGATTGTGAAATGGGATATTCACATGTTTCACAAAGTCCCATTAATGTCGATTCGGAGCAGCTTTTAAATGTTCTGTATTCCCTGATTTTATATTCTAGAATTGTTCTGTCAATTTTCATTATACAATCTCCTTAATTAATTATATTAACTAATAATTTTATATAATTATTCATTGAAAAATTAGGTGATTAAAATTATACATCCAAGACCAAGTCCAATTGCTGCTACACTTTATACTCTGAGGGATATGAATGTTGATGTTATTATTATGCATGGACCTACTGGGTGCTGCTTTAGAACAGCAAGACTTTTAGAAAGTGATGGTGTGCGTGTTGTAACTACAGGAATGTCAGAAAATGATTTTATATTAGGTGCTGGTGAAAAGTTAGTCGACACATTAACTGAAGCTTATGATACATTCAAGCCAAAATTGATGGGAATTGCAGGTACCTGTGCCAGTATGATAATCGGTGAAGATTTAAAAGAAGCAATTGCAACTGCGGATTTGCCATGTACAGTAATTCCAGTTGAATCTCACGGAGGATCTGGTGAAGGGGACAATACTGTTGGAGCAATAATGGTTTTAGAGGCTGCTGTTGAATGTGGAGTTATTCCTCAGGAAGAAGCAGACAGACAAATTGAAATGCTTGAAATGGCAACTGAAGTCGAAAAGACTAGGGGAATGGCTCAAGGCAAATATATCAAACCTAATTTTGGAGATTCAAAAGAAATTGTTGCAAAAACTGTCGTAAAAGCACTAAAAGATAATAAAAAAGTAGCTTTTGTACTTAATGTTAAAAAAGAAACCTCATATCTATTTGCTGATATTATTAACTTTAATTACAAAGAAATTAATCCTGATAATAAACCTATTTTTGTAGCTAATCTTGATGAAAACATTGGCCTTCCTAGAATCAGACAGCATGCAGTAAATATTAAAGACCAATTGGATATCAAACCTGATTTTATAACTGGAGGGCTTGATGAATATCCTGTCACTGCAGATAATGCCGCAGAATATCTTAAAGATAAGGATTTGGATTTGATAGTGGTATTCGGTGTTCCTCATGCATTTCCAATAGAGGACTTTGATGTTGAATCTGTTGCTGTAACTGACGGACCTCGTTTAGTGGAGCCCTTGCGTGAATTGGGATATACTCATGTTGTGGCCGAACTTGATGCACATTCTAAAACATTGGGAACAGATGAAATTGTAGATTCTGACTTTGGATTGATGATTAGATCAGCTATTGGATGGATGGAATAATATGATAACGATTATTGATTATAAAAGCGGAAACTTAAAAAGCATTTCCAATGGATTTAAAAAAATAGGCGACGATTTCCAAATAACTGATGATGTGGAAGTTATTTCAAATGCAAAACATTTGGTTCTTCCAGGTGTTGGAGCTTTTGGTTCCGCAATGGAAAATTTGGAAGTTTTTCGTGATGTAATAAATGAGCACGTTAATGATGATAAGCCTTTTTTAGGAG
>JAFUBV010000237.1 GCA_017460025.1 Methanobrevibacter sp.
ATTATTCTTTATTTTTTGTTTTATTTTATTTTAATAATATTTTTTTTAATTTTATTTATACGTTATTCATCTAGTGTTCATATCAAGGTTACATTTTGGTTACAAAATCTTTAAATATCCATTTTTTCAACAATAAAGCAAGGTGATAATATGTTACCATTTAAAAAAGTTTCAAAAGTATATTTTAGTCCATCTGGGACTACAAAAAAGATTGTTGATGAAATAGCTAAAAATTTCAATCTTGATAATGAAAATTATGATTTGTTGAGTTTTGACGATAAAAAGAATTTTGATGATGAACTTGTAATTGTCGGAATGCCTGTCTTTGATGGAAGAATTCCTAAAATGGCAAGAGATCGTTTAGCTGAACTTCAAGCAAACAACACCAAAGCAATTGCCGTAATCAATTATGGTGGTATTGGCTATGGTGATGCTCTATTGGAGTTAACGGATTTGCTTAAGGAAAATAACTTTGATGTTATTGGAGCGGCTTCAACTGTCAGCAGACATTCATTGTTTAATGAAATTGCTTCAAAAAGACCTGACAATATGGATATGAAAATGCTTAATGAGTTTTCACAAAATTTGGTTGAGAAACTGGAATCCGGAAAGGAAAACGAAATTTTTGTTTCAGGCCAAAAGCCATTTGCGGATTATGTGAATCATTCATTCAATGTTAACTGTGATGAAAATTTGTGTGTTTACTGCAATGACTGTGTTTACACATGTCCTGTTGAGGCAATAGAAGAGGATAATCCTATTGAGACAGATATGGATCTTTGTGATAGCTGCAGTCTGTGCATTAACATATGCAGCGAAAATGCCCGATTTTTTGATGGTGAAAATTATTATGCTGAAAAGGAAAACGCATTGGAAAATGATATGTCTAGAAAAGAAATGGAATTTTTCATGTAAAAAGAGATAATATGGGGTGTTTTTTCGCACAGTAAACACCCTGTACTTTGGAAAATTATATTGGCAGATAATATTTTCCATTTTTTTATCAAATTAGAAAATTGTGAAAGCTAACTTGATAATAATTTGAAGAGTTTATGGACAATAATGTAATTCCAAGAAATGTGTTTTTTAGGTTATCCTAAACTTTACATCTCTAGTTATAATGTTATCGTTTATAGTATATAAAACTTTTGGTTTTTTTAGGCATTCCTAAATTTTAAAAAAAGAGATTTTTGGAAACTCTTTTGAGTTTCCTTATATTAATTTTTGAATTTCTTCACGAACAATTTTATTAACGAGACTACCGTCAGCCTTTCCTTTGAGTTGTTTCATACTCATACCCATTAAAGGACCCATAGCTCCCATTTGACGTTCTTTTACCATGGATTCATTATTGGCAACTATATCTGCAATGATTTTGGTCACATCCTCTTCACTGAGCATAGTTAAATTGTTGCTTTCAGCGATTTTTGAGATGTCTTCGTCAGGATTTTTAATTGTTTCGATAGTTAATTTACGAACACTGTCTTTTGCAATTTTACCTTCTGATAATAATGTGAATATTCCTTTATAATGATCTAAAGTCAATATGTTGGTGTCATATCCTTCTCTTTTGATTTCACGCAAATCATATGCAAGAAGTGATGCTACAGGGATTGCATCCACATCAACATCTTTTAAGATATCCTCAAATGTATCTGCAGTTTGTCTTTTAACAAGTTGTGTTGCCAAATCTTCACTTAATGAGTATTGCTTAATGATTCTTTCCTGTTTAACATCAGGCAATTCAGGCAAGTTATTTGCAATAGGTTCAACTCTTTCGGAAGTAATTTTAAATAATGGAATATCTGTTTCCAGATACATCCTGTTTGCAGTAGGAAGTGGTCTCATGTATTCTGTATTTCCGTCATCAAGAGCTTTACGGGTTTCTTCCACTACGCCTTCAAGACCTAAATTAGCTCTTCTTTTAACCTCTTCCAATGCAGATACTGCAATGTCTTCATCATGAGCCACTATAATGAATGCATCATCTTCACCAATATTCAAAAATTCGTTTACCTTATCAACTTCCTCTTGGGTAATTCCGTAAGCTGGAAGTTCATCACTATGGAAAATACCTGAAACTCCACGTTTTTTAGCATAACTGGCAATTTCAGTACCAAATCTTCTTCCAGGTTGAACTTCACGACCAATCAGTCCATCAAATCCTTTCAATACAACTGCTTTAATTGTTTCAGCGGATTTTAATATTTTGGATTCTGTATCTTCAAACAGCTCATCCAAGTCATGAATTTCCTCTAAAACTTCAGCATTTCTTTCAGTTAATTGCTTTTTAATGTCAATTAATTCAAGTTGTCTTGTAACTTCACGGTTAACGATTTCTGCCATTAAATCCAAGTCTTGAACACCTTTGATTTCAACACGAGCTCCTTCAGCAATGGAAATGTTCAGGTCTTGTCTGATTGTTCCAAGTCCTCTTTTCACATTGGTACTTCTTAAGATTTGACCAAGCATATATGCAACTTCCCTAACCTGATCAGGGTGGTGCATTGAAGGGTCTGTTGTAATTTCCGCTAATGGAATACCTAATCTGTCTAATCTGAATTCGGTAAAACCGTCTTTTGTTTCAACTCTTCTGGCGGCATCTTCTTCAAGACCTAGGCTTTCAATAATTACTTTACCATATGGCGTGTCCAGGTATCCGTCAGTTGCAACCATACCTGTTCTTTGAAAACCGCCTGTATTACTTCCATCAATAACCTGTTTTCTCATGGTATGGAATTCATCTACAATATGCATATTCATTAAGCATGCAATGGTAATACAGATGTCTAATGCTTCTTCATTTAAACTGTGAGGTGGTTCATCATCGTTTTCAACAAGACAGGTGTGTTTTTCAAAGTTTTCATATTTGAAATTCAATCCTCTTAAGGACTCTTGCAATGCTGCCCTGTCAATTTCTCCCAGTTCTGATTGTGTTGGCCTTAACTTTCTTTGAACCAATTCATCAAAATCATCATCAACAAGCTCTGTTTTACATGGACAGAATAATTTATGCTCACTGTTTAATTGTTGGTGAATTTCAAGTCCCATTTTTAATCCTAATTTTTCATAATCCATATTAACACCCTAGTTTAAGAAATCTTTAATTGAAGATTTTTTGCTAAATTCACCTGCAATATTTTCTTGCATAATTTCTTTTACCTTATTGTAATCATCACTTTGGCCTAATGCCCAACATAATTTGACGTAAGTTGTCTCAGGAGTCATATCAAGACCTGAAATCACTCCAGCATCAAGTATTTCACGGCCTGTTGAATAAACATTCATGTTAACTCTGCCGTAAAGACATTGTGAAGTCATAATGACTGGAATATTTTCGGATTGTGCTCTTTTAAATGAGTCAATCAGGTTATTTGGGATATGTCCAAGTCCTGTTCCTTCAATGACAAGTCCTTTATATCCTTTATCGATATGATACTCAATGTATTCTTCAGATATTCCCGGAAAACTTTTAATGAATCCAACTTTCTCTTCAATAGCAGTATTCAGCTCCAAGTCATTTTCTCCTCTTTTCGTATAGTTATATTCGGGATTCACATTGACTTTTTTATCCTCGATTTTTGCTATTGGCTGAGCGTTAATACTTCTGAAAGTATCTCTGCGGCTTGTGTGCATTTTTCTTACTTTTGTACCTTTATGCAAGTAAGTAAACTTATCATTCAGGCTTCCATGCATACAGACACATACTTCAGCAATATCTGATTTTGCAGCAATCACTGAATCGATCAGATTGATATTGGCATCGCTTGAAGGTCTGTCTGAACTTCTTTGAGCACCGGTAATTATGATAGGAACCGGTGTTTTCAGCATGAAGCTTAAAGCTGCAGATGTATAATGCATGGTATCTGTTCCGTGAGCGATTACAACACCGTCTGTGCCTTGTGAAATGTCGTTTGCTATTTCTTCTGCCGCTTTAACCCAGTATTCAGGTTTCATATTTTCGCTTAAAATATTATATAATGCTTTAACATTGTAGTTGGCATAATCCAATAATTCAGGGTTAGCTTTCACAAGATCTGAAGCTGTAAATGCAGGATGCACTGCTCCTGTCCTGTAATCGATAACTGAGGATACTGTACCACCAGTTGATACAATTGAGATGTTCTGTTTTGAATCATCTTTTGGAATTTCAGTTTTGTCAAATCCTATTTTTGGTTTTTCTCCTTTCTCCAGAAGTTCTGCTGTAGTATTTTCAATAGCCACACCAATATTATAACCGCTGGACAATTTTAAAACCAAGTATCCGTCATCAGCATCTTCAGGTCTATCAAGCAAAATACCAGTATAAGAGATGTCTTCTTTGTTTAATTTGATTTTATCTCCTATACCTAATCCGTAATTGTCAATAAATTCTTTAGCATTTTGTTTATAGCTCATAAAATCACACTACTATGAATTGTCTTTTATCCATTTAGCTCCAGCATGTAAAACATCAATATTGACATCGATGACTTTAGGTTTGGAAGCAAACATTTCTTTAATAGCATTTTCGTAAGATTCAGCTTTCAATACATTAGTCAGTTCAGTTAATGCACCTAAAAGTGCAGTGTTTGCAGTTCTGGCATTTCCATGTTCTTCTGCAATGTCAACACAAGGCATTGGGATAACTTTGACGTTTCTGTCGGTTGTGAATTCGCCGATGTGTGAATCGTAAAGTATGGTTCCTCCTTCTTTCACATCCTGTGAGAACTGCTCTAATGAAGGTTTGTTTAATGCAATAAGAATATCCATTTCATCAACTACCGGAGTTCCTATTGTTTCATTTGATATGACTACGGAACAGTTGGATTTTCCACCTCTTTGTTCCGGTCCGTAACTTGGATACCAGGATACATGTTTTCCTTCAGCACATGCTGCTTGAGCAATAGTTAATCCTGCACTTAAGACTCCCTGTCCTCCAAAACCACTGACTTTAATACTTACTGGTTCGATATCCTCATCAACATAACCTGATCCCTCTTCCCTTTTCACATTAAATATTTTATCCAATGATTCTTTGCTGAAATCACTGGCAGGTCTTTGGACAGGATCTTTTTTGTATAGGTTGTTTCTGAAGTTTTTAACAGGGAACTCTTTTTCCATCTGATTTTCAATAAACTCCTGTGCACGTTTAACGTCTTGTTTTAAGTTGGTAGGACAAGGAGATAATATTTCATCGAATGAATATCCTTTTCCTTCTTTTTGAACGGTCAGTGCCTGTTTGATTGCATATTTGGCAAGTCTGATTTTCAATGGATTAGCCAGAGATACTCTTTCAATGAATACTGGTGCTTTTAAAGTGTTTATTAACTCACACATATGGGTAGGATGTCCTGCATAGTCAGGATCTCTTCCGCTTTGACAAGTGACTGTTTTTTCACCGATTAATGTTGTTGGAGCCATTTGTCCACCTGTCATTCCATAAACGGTCTTGTTAACAAAGAACACTGCAATTTTTTCTCCACGGTTTGCAGCCTGTAAAGTTTCATTTAAACCGATTGATGCTAAGTCCCCATCTCCTTGATAACTCATTACGATGGCATTATCTTCTGCTCTTGAAATACCTGTAGCTACTGCAGGAGCTCTTCCGTGTGCAGTTTGGAAGTTTCCACAGTTAAAGTAGAAGTAAGCGTATACTGAACATCCGACAGGAGAAATCATCACGCATCTTTCCTGTATTCCAAGTTCGTCCATACATTCTGCAATTAATTTGTGTATGATACCATGTCCACAACCGGCACAGTAGTGAGTTGATGTAATGTTGGTTCCTTTTCTAGGATACTCTTCTAAAAGGGATTGTGGATTTCTGCGTATCTGTAATTCATAATTGTCATTATTTTCTAAATCTTCTATTTTCATTTTTCCACATCCTTAGTCAATAATATTCGGACTAGCTTTTTCGCTGCTTCTTTTTGAAGTGTCTAAGTTTTCATCTTCAAAGCCAGCTATTTCATAGATTTTTGCAAGCACATGTTTTAATTCAATCAGATTTCCACCCATTCTATTTACTAGGTGAGTGTCCTCTTTTCTTAGGGCTGCAAATTGAACATCCTGTAATAATTGGCCGTTACTCATTTCAACTGATATGAAGCTAACACCTTTATCTGCTAACTCTTTAATCCTTTCAGTTGGGAAAGGAGATAACGTGATTGGTCTTAAAAGTCCAACTTTTAAACCGTTTGCACGACTTTTATCAACAGCAGATCTTGCAATTCTTGAGCTGATGCCGTATGATACTAAAACGATATCTGCATCTTCTATATTATATTCTTCAAAAATAACTTCTTCAGCATCAATTTTAGCATATTTTTCCTGAAGCTCATAGTTGAAGTCTTCCAATTCATCAAAGTCATTGTAAATTGAAGTAATGAGATTTTCCATAGTTTCTTTATTTCCTCTAACTGCCCAGGAATCATCAATTTCCGGTTCAATAGCTTCTGTTGGGAATACTAATGGTTCTGCCATTTGTCCAAGTGTTCCATCAGCTAAAACAACTACCGGATTTCTCCATTTGTCAGCTAATTCAAATGCTTTCATGGTTAAATCACACATTTCCTGAACGCTGTTCGGAGCTAAAACTATGTTTTTGTAGTTTCCATGACCTCCGCCTTTAACAATTTGATTATAATCTCCTTGTTCAGGTCCGATATTTCCAAGTCCAGGTCCTGCTCTCATAATATCAACGATAACTGCAGGCAATTGTGCACCTGCAAGGTAAGTGAAACCTTCCTGCATTAAACTGATGCCGGGTCCTGATGAAGCAGTCATTACTCTGTGGCCTGTTCCTGATGCTCCATAAACCATATTGATGGAAGCTTCTTCACTTTCTGCCTGAACAAAGTTTCTTCCGACCATCGGGAAGTATTTTGATGCTTCGTGTAAAATTTCACTTGCAGGAGTAATTGGATATCCAAAGAAACAGTCACAGCCAGCATACATTGCACCAATAATAACTGCAGTATTTCCTTTTACCATTTGATTACTCATTTATTTTCCCCCTTTGTTAGCTACTTTAGCTTTAATCATTTTGCCAATTTTATCGTCAACAACTTTTTTGTATTGATGTACTTCAAGTGCTAATGGTTCAGGACAGGTAAAGTAACAGTCTTTACACCCTGTGCATCCATTTCCACTATAATAAGCATATTGATATCCTGCATTATTCATTTCATTTGAAAGCAAGATTGCATTTTGAGGACATCCGACAATGCATCTTTGACATCCTTTGCACTCTTCTAAATTAATGACAGGAAAAGATATTTCTTCATCAGCCATTTTAATCTCCTATTGATTTTTGTCTTTGTCTCTAATTTCTACTCTTCTTATTTTACCACTGATTGTTTCTGGGATTTCATCCACATATTCAATCATTCTTGGGTATTTATAAGGAGCTGTAACACGTTTAACATGATTTTGTATGTCTTTAGTAAGTTCTTCTGAAGTCTCAAAGCCAGGTTGTAATATAATGGTTGCTTTTACAATTTGACCTCTAACTTCATCAGGATAAGCTGTAATTGCACAGTTAGTCACTGCTTCGTGAGATAACACTGCGCTTTCTACTTCATAAGGTCCGATACGGTATCCTGAAGATTTGATAATGTCATCGTTTCTTCCAACAAAGTGAACATATCCGTCTTCGTCAACCCATGCGGTGTCTCCGCAATGGTAGTATCCGTCATGGATTTGCTGTTTGTATTTTTCATCATCATTTACATAATCCCTGAATAATCCAGGGTTTGGACCATCATTCATTTTAAAACAGAGTTCTCCTTCTTCTCCAATTTCAACTCTGTTGTGATCTTCATCCAATAATTCCAAATCAAATAACGGGGAAGGTTTTCCGATTGATTCTAATTTGGCATCAAGCCATATGAATGTGCCTATGGACAATACAGTTTCGGTCTGGCCAAATCCTTCCTTAATGGTTAAGCCGGAAATTTCCTTAAATCTTTTGGATACTTCCGGAGGAAGAGGTTCTCCTGCAGTTGTTACATAAGTAAGGTTTGAAAAGTCA
>JAFUBV010000238.1 GCA_017460025.1 Methanobrevibacter sp.
ACATTCAAACCTTCAGGAGTTATAATCGGAACAATACTCACATTATCAGAAGCATTCAATACAATGGAATCTTCTGCCACACTTATGGAAGTGTTTATCAAAGATGCATTGTTTACATAAACGCATACTGTTGCATTGCTGATACTATATACATTATCATCACCTACACTGACAGTTATATTTACAATTCCTTCTTTTACTCCGGTAACCAATCCATTTTCATCTACTTTAGCGATTGATTCATCATCACTTACGTATGTTATTTTAGCAGTGCTTGGAGTGTAGTTTGCTTTAATTTGTGAAGTTTTATTAACTGTTACATTTAATGTCGGATTTACAGACAATGTTGTATTTATAATACCTTCAGATAAAACAACTCTCAATGGATTGAATATTAAATCCCCGCTAATATCATATTCCAACATTCCGGTATTTGGATGGAATGTTAAGTTATTTACTCCATCAACAAGTTTATCAGACACATCTTTCAGATTAAACGTGAATGATGTATCTCCGGAATCAACACCTGAAATAGCTACACGGTCTTTAAACTCTTCACCGTTAATATATACAAACATTGAGTATCCTGAAAGATCTACAGTATCCGGATAACTTATATTAACTTCAATGATTTGGTCTTCTCCAGATTTATAGTATATTTCAGATGGTGTAGGAGTTGAAATATAATCATAGACTGTGGTAGCACTCTTTTTAACATAAACAATCAATGGATTGAAAGTATAATTATCTCCCTGGAATAGATTATTGAATTCATTTCTATACGGTGCAAAATACAAAGTATTCTTACCATCTTCAAGCTGGGATGAAATGTCCTTTAGATTGAAGGTAAACTCTGTTTCATTTGCCGGTATTCCTCTAATGAAATCCCAATTATAACCTTCAACATCATTTATATAGACAGCCATGGTTACCCATCCCATTACCTCAGATAATCCTTCCCAATATTGAGTGTATACTGTAATGTATTCATCGCTTTTTCTTACATATTCATCAATATAGCTTGGGTCTGGAGTTGTTATGTAATAGTCATATATCGGCTCGACAATGTTAACTGTCAATTTATTGTATAATGTGGAAATACCCAAGCCATCATTGATGTCATGATGGAAAGTCAAAACATTAGTTTCTTCTGTCAAATAATCCTTAACTTCATATAAATTGAATTTTATATGTTTATTTCCACTAATATTAACCAATTTATGAGTATTTTCATCATTGATGTATACATAGAAATCCAAATCATTTATGATGTCAGATAAGGAATCATTGTAAGTTATATCTACATCAACTGTTTTGTTGTCTCCAATCACATAGTCTATGCTTGACGGATACGGAGTAGTTGTATATTCATAGCTGTCAGTATTATAGTAAACTAATGCTGGAATAAAATTATATTGCCAGCATGTAAAGCTATACATCTGACTTTCATCAGGATGCACAGTAATTTTATTTTCACCATCATTAAGCTGACTTTCAACAAGATTCAAATTAAATTTGATGTAAGTTGCAGCCCCATCATAATCTTTGAGCTCTACACGATTAGCAGTGTCATCATTGACATATGCATAAAGTTTCAATGCACCGAAGTATCTTGGAGAGTCTGATCTTCCAAAATAATCATCGATGGTTGTGTGGAAATCAATGTCCTGATTTCCACCGTTGTAATTGACTGATTCACTTTCTTCAGTTGGCATTGATTCATACCAATATTTATTGGCTGAAACATTTGCATTAACATCAGACATTTCTAAAACATCATTTTCATCTGAATCTACAGCCACATCACCTGCAAAGGCCTGTGGTGCAAAAGCAATGAAAATGAAAAATATGATAAGTAATATTGATAGTCTCTTCATATTCTCACCTAAGATATTTTAATTATATTTGAAATATAAAGATCATTATAACATGAAGTGATAATGTATTCTCCAGGCATCAGATTAATGTTCAAACGAGCAATACCGTCGCCATCTGTTGTACGGTTATAGAAAACACCATTGATGTTGAATAAAATATTTTCTCCTTTCAATGGATTTCCTTGACCATCAAGTAATTTTGCTTCAAATCTCTGGCCGTCCCTATAAGTCATCTGCAAATCATCCGCAGACAATACTGACAATACCCTGACAATATTTGAATCAACATAACCGTCAAATTCAGCAGTGATGAT
This sequence comes from Methanobrevibacter sp., assembly GCA_017460025.1. Classification (GTDB taxonomy): domain Archaea; phylum Methanobacteriota; class Methanobacteria; order Methanobacteriales; family Methanobacteriaceae; genus Methanocatella. Next base: position 2,192 of record JAFUBV010000238.1, read on the forward strand.
ATAATCGCCAGGCTGAAGGTTAATATTCAATTGTGCAATACCATTTTCATCAGTTAAACGATGATAAAATACTCCATTAATATTGAATATTACTTCTCTTCCTGCACCTACTGCATTGCCTTCATCATCAAGGACTTTAACAGTGTATTGTGATGCGTTTCTATAATATTTTGTCAAATCATTGTTTTCAACAATTTTTCCTATAACAGTCACATTATTTGCCCTTTGTTCTTTGGTTACTGTATTAATTGAAGTAATAATATAAACACCCTTATTCAGGTTAATATTTAACCTAGCAGTACCATTTTCATTTGTTGTACGGTTATAAAATACTCCATTAATATTGAATGTTACCATAGTATTTACTAAAGGATTTCCCTGACTGTCTGAGAAGTTTGCATAGAATTGGCTTGCATTCCTATATATTTTTACAAGGTTTGATGCATCAATTGTACTTTTAATGACTACTGTTGCATTAGTTGATACAGCGTCATAATCTTCAGTTCCATTAAATGAAACAGTTACATCATAAATACCGCTATTTAAATTCAATGCTAAACTTGTAGTTCCATCAACTATAGTTCTGGAATAATTCATATTATTGATTGAAATTACAACACCCACATTATTTAATGGATTGCCATTGAGGTCTGTTAAGTTAACAACCAATCTTTCAGAACCGCTATAGAATTTTTCAACATCTTCAACAGTTAATTTTACATTAATCGGAGAAATTACAGTCACATTATCATTAATGGATTTTTTAACGTATTTTGAATCACCATTGTATGTAATTTCCATTTCATAATTGCCTTCTTTTAAATCAGTGATATTTAATATTGCTGATCCGTTTGATACATTTGCTTCATAGGTTTTATTATTTATGGAAACGGTAATTTTTCCATTAGCATCACTAGGCAATGTTACAATCACAGTTGTGTTATCTCCTTCACGGGAAACACTTGAATTAACACTCATTTCATAATCATTTACTTTTGATACGATTACTTCAATTTCTGTTGATTTTACAAGGTATTTATCATCACCGGAATATGTTGCTGTTAATCCATATTGACCTGCCTTTAAGTTTTCTATGTTGAATGTTGCTGCACCATCAGTAACATTTTCAGTATAGTTTTTACCATCTATAGTTACTGTCACATTGGATTTAACATCTTTAGGAAGAGTTACGCTAACCGTAAGGTTTTCACCTTCAGAAATTTGATTTGTTTTTGCAACTATTTCATAATCATCTACTTTAAATACATTGAATGTTGTATTTTCACTTGCATTATTGTATTTTTCATTTCCGTTATAAACAACAATGACTGTGTATGTTTTATTTTCAAGATTGTCAATTTCCAAACTTGCTGATCCGTTTTCTAAAGTTTTTGTGAAAGTATCATTGTCAACAATTATTGAGATAACTCCACTTGCATCATCATTTAACTTAATGATAATGCTTTGATTTGATCCGACGAATGAATCATTTGCTTCAATTGAAATATCAGGATTTGCCTTTAATACATCAACATAACGTGTAATTGAAATGTTTGAATATTGTGCAGTTATAGGAAAAGTTCCAATTTCATTTGGAAGTGTGATTTCAACATTGGAAATACCTTCTGAAATTGTGGAATTGAAAACTTTTGAGTTGAATGTTACTGTTAATATTCCACTATCTATTGGATTTCCATCCTCATCTATGACCTGAACCGGAATTGTGATATTTTCTCCGATTACACCACTTGCATTATTAAAATCAATGATGATTTCACCTGTTGCTAACTTTATAATACCTGTTTTTAGAGTTATATTATTTTTAACTACCAAAATATCAGCACTTACAACCTTATTGTTATCATCCACTGTAATTAATCTTTCAATTGATGCTATACCATCATTTACTGTTGTATTGAAATATTCACCGTCGATTATGAATTCGTAAGCTTGTGTGGATATTAAATTACCCATATCATCTGTAACATCAGCATAGATTGTTGATATTGCAGATGGAGAAAAGAATTTAGTGGAATTGTCTAAAACAGTGATTTGTAATCCGCTGACAAAGAGTTTATCATCCAAATAAATTTCACTTGCATTTTCAGCTTTACAGCCAGTGATTGTATTGTTTTCAAGTTTAATATTGAAAACATTTGTAAATACCTGTGATGGATTTTTATTAAATATAATAGCTCCACCAACTTTAGTTGCGGTATTGTTTGCAAAGTTATTGTTTGTAATTACATCATCACCTTCAACAAGTAAAGCTCCTGCATTGGTTGCACTATTATTTATAAAGCTACAACCATCAACGACACCATCACCGATATAGATTGCTCCACCGGTTGAAGCTACATTGCTGTCAAATGTTGAGTTATAAATCTCAGCAGTGAATGGAGTTATTGTATCAAAGTAAATTGCCCCACCATCTTTTGCTGCTTCATTATCAGTGAATGTGGAGTTGATGACAGTCATTCCTCCATGATACTGTTCAATACCTAATGCTCCACCAAATCTGGCGTAGTTATCTGAAAATGTTGAGTTGATAATGGTAACTTCCCCACCATAAGTTGAGATTGCACCGCCAACATTTCTGTCATAGCTGTCATGACCGATAACCTGATTATTGATAAAAGTACAGTTGATAATTGTTGCTTCACCAATGTATGTAGCTCCACTGTTTAAATTGAATCCTTTGTTTACATGAATTGCTCCACCGAAATCTTCAGCAGTGTTGTTGATGAAAGAAACATTGTTAAGATATAAATGTCCTCCTTTAAAGAAAATAGCTCCACCAGCATAATTACCTGCATATGTACTTGATGCAGCATATCCATTAGCTAATGTTACACCGGTGATATTGAATACATTACTTGCATATCCTGTGAATGAAAACATGAACTTATCTCCTGCATCCAAAATAGGATTTCCTTCACCTATTATTGTAAATGAAGTGAATGAGATATCATATCTTGCTACTTCATAATGTCCCGGTTTGATTATAATCATTTTAGAAGATCCGTCACGACTAGCTAAACTGTATGCTACTTCAAATGTTGCAACAGGACTGGATTCGCTACCTACATTCGCATCGTTTCCTAACTCTTCAGATAAATATATTGGACCGAAATAATCTGCAGATGCGTTTGTTACGACAATATAACCAACAGTGACATTGGAGTATCTGCTTGATACACTGCCGTAATTTCCTGAAATTATATAAGTTCCATTCAAACGTGGTGCAAATGCAACATGACAGAATCCTTCAGTTAAAACTGATGGTGAATATAATGTTTCAGTACCGTTAACTGTGAATTTTACAGATCCTCCACTGATTGCATTTCCCATATCATCAGTTACTGTTGCATTTAATCTTATGGATTGACCGATTACTTCAACGGTTTTTCCTTCAATGAAAGTGATGTTTAAAAATCCTTCAAAAGTACCTACATTATAAATTTCATTACCAATTGTACTTGCTTTGGAGTTTTTCATTGTATTGTTTTGAAGATACAATACTCCACTGCTTGCAATTACCCCACCATAAGATGCTGAAGTGTGATTTGTGAAAATATTTGAGATTACGTCTGTGTTTGCATAATATGAACTGATAGCACCACCGTATGCTGCAATATTTCCGTCAAAATTATTTCTTGAGATTATTGTGTATGAAGAACAGGACACTAACTGTTCATTATCCAAAACAATAGCTCCACCATAAGAGTCAGCTTCATTTTTGATGAATGTATTTCCCGTAACGTAATTGTCATCACTTTGAGAGGTACTGATTATTGAAACAGCACCACCCCATCCTGCAATATTGCTTTCAAAATGAGAATTTAATAGATTTAATACAAATCCTTCATAAAATAGAGCTCCTCCGTTTTCTGCCTGGTTGGATATGAATGTACAGTTTTCAATTCTACCGTTATCTCCTTCCCAGTCAATAGCTCCACCATAAGTTCCTCCATAGTTATCTATAAATTTGGAGTTTCTTATTACACCATTGCGGCCGTCCCATACAATAGCACCACCACAGGAAGTAGCCTGATTTCCTATGAATGTCAAGTTGTTCATTGTCACCAATGAATCCATAACATAAACGGCACCTGCACCATTCTGGTAGCCGGAATAGGGGATGTAAATATCATCTTGTCCTTCCCCATTAATTAAATTAAGATTTTCCAAGTTTACAGTTAAATCATTATCAATTGTAAAAATTCTTCCATTACCTTGACCATCTATTGTGACATTACCCAATCCGATAATATCAACATTAGATATAATTTCTAAATCATATTCATTATAAATACCAGTTAATATATAAATTTGAGTTTGATTATTTGAATTCGCTAATGTTAATGCTCTTTTGACAGTTGCTAAGGGATTATCCTGACTCCCGTCATTAGTATCATTTCCTGTTGTAGAAACATATAAAACATCATTTGCTGCATTTAAAACATCAGTATCGGAAACATCCAATTCAGTGATATTATTATCATAAGCAAATGAATTAGGAATGATAATTAAAATAGCAAAAAGAGCGAATAACAATAAAGAAGTCTTTTTAAAATCCAATGACATTTTTATTATTCCTCCATAAATAGTAAATTCGATTATAAAATCTACGAATATCAGTTTATTTCATAAGGTATATAATTATTTCTAATAAGAAAAAAAGATGTAAAATAAAAAAATAATTGAAATTTAAATAATAAATGAAAAAATATTAAAAAATATCCAATAAAATGAATAAATTACATAATAAAATAGCAATTAAAAAATTTTATTCAAATGCATATCGATTTTTTAAAAAAATATTAGAGGAATTAACCTCTAATGAATAGTAATTATATTTGATATGCTTAATGC
>JAFUBV010000239.1 GCA_017460025.1 Methanobrevibacter sp.
CATCAACTACTTTTTTAAAACAAGTTTTCATTGATGTGTTAATGGTTTAAATTTTTATCAGGGTTTTTCCTTTAGAACCTCCTTTATCTACTTTTTTAAGGGCTTCATTAATGTCATCTAATTCAAAAACCTCATCAACTGGTACTTCAATGTTGTTCTGGTCAAATATCTCGGAAACTTTTTCCAATTGAGCACCATTGGATTCGACAAACAGGAAGTAGTAGTTCTGATTCTTTTTGCTTGCCATGATGTCGAATTTCTTACAGGCAATGCCGAATAATGTTTTTTTAACAAATGAAAAACCCATTCTTTCGCCGAATTCTTTGTTTGGAAGTCCTTTAAGTGAAACTAATGAACCGTTATTTTTCAGTATTTTAAAAGAACAAATCGCCAAAAAAAGGATTCTTGATGAAATGCTTGAAAAATATGATGATGGACATAGTGATGTCTTTTTCTGCTTGGCGGTAAACCTGTTGGAATTGGATGATTTAAAAGAAGTGATGGATAATATTGATAATTTAAATGGTGATAACAAGTTATTGAAAGATGAATTGAATTCATTAGCAAGTAAAAGCAATATTGTTTTAATGCTGAGAAAGTAACATAGTCGGTCATATTAATCTTTAGAGGAAAAATTTTTTCAGATTAATGCCTAAATTATACCAATCCAATATTTTTATTAATTTTAAAATTCAATATATAATAAAAAGGAATGTTTAGTATGGTTGATTTGAATTTTGATGAGGAAATGTTGGAGTCCACTTCTGTTTTTTATTTTATTAATTACATTAATGTGATTCATGACAATTTTTTAAAGGAAAACTTTAAGGACATCACTCGAAGGGATTTCACATATTTATCTAACATATATTATAATGAAAATATTTCACAAAAGGAGCTTGCTGAGCTTTTATATGTTTCTGAATCGAATGTTGCCCAAATTATCAAAAGACTTGAAAAAAATGGCTACATCAAGCGTGAAGTTCAAAAGGATAATAGGGGTAAAAAAATTCTCAGCCTAACGGATAAGGGTGAGGATATTTTTAATTGCCTGTTAAATCTTATTACTGATTTTGAATCAAAGTTCTTTAAGAATTATTCATCTGAAGATATTAAAAAGCTTAAGGAAATATTGTATGATTACTGTGAACGTGCAGCAGAATACTGATTAAGAGTATAATACTAATTCCTTTCCTTTCTCAAACGCTTGTTTTCTTTCTTTTGGAAATATTTTTTCATGCCTTTCATATCTTTCTGGCGTTGAAATACCATTCCCAATCTGTTTTGCTGTAATCTTTAATCTGCTGGGTTTCACCGGACACGAAATACTCAGCAGGCCCAACAAACATTTCGAATATGGTTTTATATTTTTCAAGCAGTTCAGTATAGTAGTCATCAGGTCCGTTGCTGGTCATGATAAGCAGTGTTGGAATCGGATTTTCATTGCAGCATGGTACTTCTGCATTATATGTCAAATTTTGAAAGACAAGTCTTTCTAAAAGTGCTCTAAATGATGCGGTCAAATCACCCAGGTAATTTGGTGATCCAATTATTAAACCGTCTGCTTCACGTATTGCATCCAATACTTCTGTCAGGCCGTCACGGCGTATGCAATGTCCTTTGTATTTGATTTTTTTACATCCAAAGCATGAAACGCATCCCGTGTATTTCTCCAATCTGAACAAATTAAATTTTTCAACTTCAGCTCCGGCTGATTTGGCACCTTCAATAGCTTCATCAATTAATGTGTCTGTATTCCATCCTTTTCTTGGTCCTGCATTAACTGCAATTATTTTTTTACTCATTCATTCACCTCTCACAGGATATTGTCGCGATATATTCCGTATATTCATCACTTTCAATTTCTGGTTCATCTATAATGAACTTTCCCTCTTTAACATATAGGAAATGGCAAATTGCAATTCCCAAATCAATCTTTTGAACATCCCAGCCGACCCCTGAGGAATATCCTGGCGTATGCTGCAGATAGAAGTGATAGTCATTGTTCTTTTTTACTATCCTCCATGGCTGTCTGTTTGCCGCTGACGGTGCCCAGCGTACTGCATCAAGGCAATCTTCAGTGGAATCTAGGGGAGTTTCAAAGTCATTATCATAAAATAGCTTTGATGGAGGGAATCTTTCATCGCCGTGCACGCTTTCACGCAATTTCTTATCTACTTGAGATTGGGTTTTTGAAGGATATCCTATTGGTGTTACAATCATCATGTACTCATCATCATTGGTATTTGCCGCCTTTTCAAAAAGAGGTCTGTTTAGGGTTCCTCCAATCCATGTTGTTCCGATTCCAAGACTCCATGCATACAATATCATTTTTTCGAATGAATATCCGTATGCTTCTTCGCAATGTTTTACCCGTGGCACTTTTGCAGCAATATATGTATCTTCTCCTTCAATAACTGGTGAGGAGAGATTATCTCTTTCACGATCCAAAAATATAAATTCAACCGGAATATTATATGGATTTTCAATTGTTTTTATATAATTTAGGAGTTTTTCCTTATCATTTGGGGTAATTTTTCGTCTGTCAAATGTTCTAACACTTTTTCGGGTTTTGATAATTCGCATCTTCTCATCCATACGCAAATCTCCTAAAGCTTAAGATACTTAACTCTTCAAGGTTATGTATGATTTGTGCAGTATATAAATATTTTATGGAATCTTAAAAAAATATTCAATAATTTCAGAACAATTATACAATATAATGTCATATGAATCAAAATTTTTATAATATCTTTACAATACATTAATTATAAAATTTTTAATTTAATATTTTTATAAGTTTATAATTTTATTTTTATAGAAAACATAAACTTATATGTTAATAAATTTATAATATAATCATGGATAAAAGAGATTTATATATAAATAGAATTTCTTCAATAATTGATAAGGATATCATTAAGATTATAATTGGTGTAA
>JAFUBV010000240.1 GCA_017460025.1 Methanobrevibacter sp.
GTTTTCCAGCAATAAAAAGCTATTGCATAATTTCCACAAAAAGGTTACCAAAAGCTTATATTGGGAATTTGTTAATTGAATAATATGATTTACAGATGTTTGATATGTGGACATATCCACAATGAGGAATCAACGGGAATTGACCTTGACAAACTTGACAAATGTCCCACCTGCGGCCATGATATTGAAAACTTTGTTGAAGAAGGAAATTCAAGTGAACTGGACGTGATTCATGAAATTTCTCTTAAAGGTGAAAGCATAGTCTCATCAATGGCGACAGATTTGAGTATGCCCGGATGGGATGATATACTGATTTTAGGATGCAACCTGAATCCTTTGCCTCTGGAAAGAGATGAGAAAGTCAATACACGAACAGTAATAGGAGCAAATGCCTTAAAGCCGATGATTATTGAAACTCCAATAATAATAAGCCACATGTCCTATGGTGCACTGTCCAAGGAAGCCAAAATCGCACTTGCAAAAGCCGGTGCACGTGTCGGGACTGCACAGGGAAGCGGTGAAGGAGGAATACTTACAGAAGAAATGAAAAATGCCCATAAATACATATTTGAATATGTGCCGAACAGATACAGTGTCAATGATGAAAATCTCAAAAGAAGCGATGCAATTGAAATCAAGTTCGGCCAGTCAACAAAGCCCGGTCTTGGAGGCCAGCTTGAAGCGGCAAAGGTAACTTCAGAGGTTGCCTTAACAAGAAATATTCCTGAAGGCAGGGATATCCACTCCCCTGCAAGGATTCCTGGAGTTGACTCCAAAAAGGATTTGAAATCACTTGTAAGTGAACTTCGAGAAAAATCTCTTGGAAGGCCGATTGGCGTGAAGCTCTCTGCAGGAAGAGTTGAGGATGATTTGGAACATGTGATTTTCTCCGAAGCCGATTTTGTGACAATCGACGGAAGAGGGGGATCTACTGCAGCAAGCCCCAAAATAATTAGGGATTCCACATCACTTCCAACAGTATATGCCCTTTCTCGGGCCAGAAAATATTTGGATAACAAAAAAAGCGACATTGATTTGATAATAACCGGAGGATTAAGAACCTCAGCTGATTTTGCAAAGGCACTGGCCATGGGAGCTGACGCTGTTGCAATAGGAACATCCGCACTGATGGCTCTTGGATGCCAGCAGTACAGAATATGCCATACAGGACAATGTCCTATGGGCATCACAACACAGGATGAGAAACTTCGAAAAAGACTGGACATTGAAGTTGCTTCCAAAAGGGTTGAAAACTTTCTTAAAGTATCAACACAGGAGCTTGAAACTTTTGCAAGAATTACTGGGCATAGGGATGTTCATGAGTTGAATACTGATGATTTGGTGAGTGTTAATTCAGAAATATCTGATTACACGGATATTAGACATGCATGATTCACCATTTCAATCCTTAATTTCAACTCTGTCATATGGCAGTTTAATAAAATAATATCTTTTTCTTTAATTTTTGGATGTTGATTGTATCTTTCATCATTTGACATTTCACTACATTAATGAAAAAGTTGTCAGAGGTAAAAATATGACATCATCTTCCTTTTTTATAAGATTTGTGGTTGATGAAATGACTACTCCATAATCGCAGCCATATTTGTTCATTGTTTTTTTCACCGGAGTTTTGTCCTTGTTGCCGATGCCTACCTCAACAGCCACCTTGTTTCCTTCAAAGGTAGTTA
>JAFUBV010000241.1 GCA_017460025.1 Methanobrevibacter sp.
AAAGGGAAATCCAAAAAATTAGTTAAACATAGAATAAATGATAATTAAATAAATAAAATTAAATATGCAATTTACTATAGTATTAATTTCTTTGTTTTAAATTTTCAAACTTCCAATATATGAATATCCTTTGATATCTTCCTTATTTTTCACTTCAAATTCAAAAGTGTCAGGATTTGAGACATATAAATGAGCCAGTGCAATTCCCACATCAATATCATTCCATTTGCCGAATATTTTCCTTTTCAAAACATTAGGCTTTACCTTAAACACATCAAATCCTTCGTCGGTATGTGTAAAATACCATGGCTGTGAGTTCACGGCTGAGGGAGCAAGCTGTGCAGGTTTTAATTTCTCATCAGGACTGTCAGCTATTTCAGATAGACTTTTTCTTTTAAATTTTGAAACGTCTCTTGTCAGATTATCTGATTTTCCAAAAGCTATTAAAATTACAAAATCGGGATTGTTCTTTTTAAGTGAAGCCATTCCGACCCAACAGCTTCCAATGCCTAAAGTCTGCATGAATAAGCTGAGCTGCTGGAATATGAATCCCGCATTAACTCCAAAGTTATCCTTTTTTTCAGAATATATTGCCAAATAATAAGGAGCTTTCCATCTGGTTCTTATATTGATTTCATCTTTTGTAAAGATTTCATATGAATAATTAATTTCCGGATTCAGCACTTTCACATTTGATAGAAACTCTTTAATCGCGCTCATGTCAAGTTCATCGTCCAAATACTTCCTACAAGATTTTCTTGAATAAATTTGATTTGATATGTCCATTTTACCATTTCCTTTTTGATATTGCTTTCAGGCGTTTTTTCTCAATATTTTTCTGTTTGTCTGATTGGTATTTCTTTTTTTGACGATTTGTTGCTGTTTGAAAGTTAGGCATTATTGTAACCAAATCAATGGTGTTTCCATGACATGCGAATATTAATTTAAGCTCCTTATAATCCTTGTTGGGTGGAGCTTCATAAATCACTTCATATTCCTCATTTCCGCTTTTTTCATATCTTATAGGTTCTTCATACATTATTGTATCAACGATATATTCCCGTTTAATCCCATTTTGTGCCAGTCTTTGGTTAAAATGGGTATTTTCAAAGCACCAATCAATATTTTGCGTATCGCCTAGAATAAATTTATCAAAAACTTTCATCACTATTAAATTGTATTGTAAATTTTATAAAAGTATTGATTTATAAGAATTAAGTTAATAACTATGAATAACAAAATATAAATCTATGAGTGAACAAGCACAATGGGATTCATCTTTATCATTTATTTTTGCAATGATTGGGGCTGCCGTAGGTTTGGGAAATATCTGGCGTTTCAGTTATGTGCTTTATTCTAATGGTGGGGGATCTTTTTTCATCCCATACTTTATTGCAATAGCTATTATGGGTATCCCATTTCTGATATTGGAATATGGTGTCGGATTCAGTTTTAAAGACTCGTTTTCCAATATTTTAAAGAAAATCAATCCCAAGTATGAGATTATTGCATGGATTTTGGTATCTTTTGTTTTTATAGTGGTTATTTATTATATGGTTATACTGAGCTGGGACTTGGTATATCTTCTGACTAGTTTCACTTTCGGATGGGGAACTGATACTGCAGCATACTTCACCAATACTGTCGGAGGAAGCTCTAATTTGTCTTCTGCAGGATTCCTGCTTATTCCAACCACTGTTGGTGTTGCTTTATTGTGGGTTGCATTATGGTTCATTTCCCATAAGGACGTTGATAAGGGAATCGGTAAGTTTTCAAAAGTTTTAATTCCATTACTCTTCATTATAATGGCATTTATCGTAGTTTATGCTATAACGTTGCCGGGATCTGGTGTGGGAATATCCACTCTGCTGAGTCCGGACTGGTCTAAACTGCTTGATGTTAATATCTGGCTTGCAGCCTTTGCCCAAATCATCTTCTCATTAAGTATGGGTCAGGCAATTGCGCTTACCTATGCAAGTTATCTTCCGAAAAATTCACGCTTGACAGATAATGTGCTGATTGTTGTTGCATCAAACTCAGGATTTGAAATATTCACTGCATTCGGTGTATTTTCAATATTGGGATTCATGTCAGTTAATTCAGGAATGCCGATGACGGATTTGATCACTGAAGGAACAGGGCTGATTTTTATAGTGTTCCCAATGATATTCAATATAATGGGACCAATCGGAAGGGTAATTGCACCATTGCTCTTTTTGGCAATTTTATTTGCAGGAATAACCTCTGCTCTAGGATTTTTCGAACCGATGCTTAATTCCATTTCAGCCAAATTCAGCATGTCACGTAAAAGGGCGGCAACAATTCTTTCCGTTATAGGATGTGTCTTTTCACTGATGCTGACAACAGGAATCAGCAGTTATCTTGTCGGAATAATTGATTCCTTTGTTAATGAGTTTGGAATATTGCTTTTGATTGGAGTTCAGTGCATTATTTTCGCATGGTTCTATGGTCTTGACCATTTTGTTCCAATATTAAATGAACATGGCCTTTTAAAGGTTGGAAAAGTCTGGAAAACAATCATTAAATATGTATTGCCGATATTTTTAATCATAATCTGGGCAATAGGTATTGTTCAGCTATTTGCAAGTGCCGAGCCGTTTGCAATAATGATTGATTTAGTAATTATTATAGGTGTTTTGGTGGTTAGTTTTGCTTTAACTAAGTTTAAAGCTTCTAACTAATCTTTTTTTTATTTTTATATATAAATGATTTAAAAAATCACACTTCACATAGATTAATATAACATCCATTACAGAATTATTTGTACATGATTATGCATAGTCTAAAAATTTTATAGGTGAATACTAATGTATGAAGAATTTTCATTAAATGAAATTATTAATCATTATGGGTTTGATCCTTATGATATGATTGAAAAACACATCAATCAAGATATAATTCCAGCATATGATTGTTTAACCACATGCCATCGATCCAACCATGATGAGGAAGGTAATCCTGCAATCGAATTTTATATCAGATATAATGTAAAACTGGATTTCAATATTAAACTGAAGTTGGCAAGATTGGTTTCTAAAAATGTTCAGGACTTTTGTAAAAAATCCGGTTTCGATGATGATGTTTTCTCATCAATGACACTGCTTGTATGTATCAGTGGTGATTGCAATGTTTAAAGAGTTTGGTGATTTATTCCCCAAGATTTTTTGAATTTAGCCGATGAGATGTATAATCGTCGTGATTTGTTTGAATCCAGTACTTCTTCTGTCAAATGCAATATCTATGGTAGAATTTACTATTCTATATTTTTGTATGTAAGAGAATGGCTAAATCAAAACACCTCCTATGTATCTTATCCTTTTGGTGAGCATAAAAGAATGCCAATGTTCATTAAAAATAAAGGTCCATTTACTGATGAGCAAAATGAGGAGATTTTCAGACTGTTCAATCAGTTAAAAAAGCTTAGACATCAATCAGATTATTATTTGGAAATTCCCAATAAATATTCTAAAATGTATGAAGATTGGGTTTTTGAAGATATTGTCGATGCTTTTGAAATTGCGGATTATATTATCGAATGTTTTGATAATGTTGAAACAAATAATTAATTATTATAGTTAGTTTTGCTTTAACTAAGTTTAAAGCTTCTAACTAATCTTTTTTTTTAATTTGGTATTTTATTAATTTCTTCCTTTTGAAGTTGCCTGTAAAACATGATGTGATGGTTCATGGACTTTCTGTCAAAGTACTCGCATCCATATTATGGTTAATATTTAGTTTAGTTTAAATTATATGAATTTTATTAATGATTTATTATGATATCTACATCAAAGATATCGGGAATTATAATCCTGATATTTGCCAACATATAATTAAAAGTAGCTATAAAAATTCAAAAGTTTTGATGTTTGGATTAATTTTAATTAAGCATTCATTCTATTTAAAAAAAGTAAATTTATTAGTCAAAAATTAATTTGACTAATATTCATCTTCTTTAGATTTTCTTCTATATCCGAATATTAATAACACGAGTATTAATAAACCTAAAACAATTGGAATAATCATATTTGTTGATTTAGGAGTATCAGTTATACTTTTAGTTATTTCATATGCGTTAGATGGACTAACTGCGCCTGCAGCAGATGGACTGCTTGTATCGGAATCGGATGATTCACTGGTTTTATCCTTACTTTTTGCTGATTCTTCTCCAGTGATACTTGGGGTACTGCTGTTTGTACTTATAAGTTCACCGTTGTTTGAATTAGTAATTACGTCTCCACCCTCTGTATTTGAAGTCATATTACTAGGAACTTTTGAATCAGGTAAACTAATACCATTGTTTAATGGATTATCGCTATTATCGATAAATGTTCCATTAGAACTCTCTTTTTGGGAATTCCTTTGATTTTGTGTATAATCTTTCCATTCATTTTCATTATTATTTTCATGATTGGTGTAGTCTTCCCAATTGTCTTTAACTTCTTTTTCAGTTAAATCAACATCCTGTGATGCTGTATTAGTTTTTGTAGAATCATCTTTTTGAGCATTATTTTTTGTGGAATTGGTATAATCTTCTAATTCAGCTTTTGAAGTGGCATTTGTATAATCATCAACGCCTCCTTTTGTAGTTGAATTAGTAAAATCATTTAATCCTTCACCTTCTCCACTTCCATTTCCTCCAGGAGTATTTTCATCAGGATTTAAATTAGGTTTCACAGGTTTTGTTCCATTTCCTGTTTTCATAGGATTTGAATCAAAACTTGGATTTCCACTTTCAGGATCCACTATCTTACCGTCAATGGTATTAGTGCGGTTATTAACATTTTCCGGTGGAATATAAGTTGTATTTTCTCCACCATCAATTGTATTTAATATTTTGGACCAGTAAGTGTACTCGTTTAAAACGGTATTGTTATAGAAAGTATCTCCATAATGTTCTTTTGGTCCTTCCTTATATCCTTCCAGTGTTTTGTCAGGAGCATCTTCTCTTGATGTAACAAGCATGTTGTTCTTGATTGTTGAACCGACTGATGATAACAGATAAACCGCATAATATCCTTCACTGAATACCAGATTGTTTTCAATATCAAAAGTATGGTCTCCATCAGTATTTTGCCTGTAACTGATACCGTATAGATTTGAATCTTCAGTAACAGCACCAACGCTGTGAACTGAAATTCTGTTGTTTCTAATTGTATCATCAGAGTCTTGAACTTCAATACCTGCCACTAAAGCCCATTCATGTTCTCCAGCAAGGCCGGTAATGTTGATGTCATTGTCCTCTATTGTAATGCGAGTGTCTCCATAAACGTTGTGTGAATAAATTCCTAAATTCGGTCCGTTTGAAATAGAATAAATATCATTTCTCGTAATATTCAATTCATCCAGAGGTCCTGTAAGCTGTATACCGTAAGCTGTACCTGCCGCCATTACCCCACCACTCGTTTTAATTGAGATGTTATTAGAATCAATGGATAAATTCCGTAATTCATATACGTCAATACCGTAAAGATAATTTGCAGATCCGATACTGGTTACAAAATCTTCCATAGACAAGTCGTTTCCTTCGACAATACCGTTATTTGAAGCGTGAATTCTAACGGCAACTAATGTAGGGTATGCGCTGATAGGTCTTTTGTTAACATTTACAGTTAAATTATTGTTTGTTAACTTAAAATTGTCACTTCCGTCAATGCATATTCCGACAACATGATTTACACCACCAGTTTCAAAATTGATGGTTCTAAGCGGGAAATATGCCTCAAGTGTATTATTGTCAAGTGTTGCATTATAACATCCTTCTAGACTAACCGCATAATCTGTTCCATCATTACGATTATTCGCCTCAAAATAAATCACACTATTAAGCAATTTAAAATTCTTTTTGTACTGAGCATTTATTCCGAAAGCGCTAATATCACGTGGAACCACGTAACTTAGAGTGATATTGTAAATAGTGACATCATCCCCATTGACATATATTCCACTATTGTCATTATCTTCAAAAGCATATGTCAAATTCTGTGTGATATTTGCAATGGTAACGTAATCGGCATCTATGAAGAATACGGTATTGGTAAATATTGTTTTTTCATTACCTGTTATAGTCACATTCTTAGCATTAATATTCAAAGTACCTAATGAATCAAATTCTCCTTCAAAAAATATGGTTTCATTTTCAAATGAAGAATTTAAGGTATTCGTATCATCAAAATAATTTTGAATATTATCTTCCGTAATTACGATAGTATTATTCTCAATATCTGAACTTTGAACCGTTATGTTGTCTTCAGCATTAATCGGACTAATCACAAGGATCACTGATAATATAACACATAATACGATAATACTTTTCAGCTTAATTATTTTCACCTCCTTTTGAAGGGTTATCCTTTTATTCAAAAAGACATTTGTATATATGTAAAATATAATTTATAAATTTTAAGAATTTTTGATGGCTTTTAAAATAAAATTGAGGTGATGGTATTTTTGTGGTGTTTATGATGTTACTTTTACGGTGTTTGATGTTATTGCTGTGTTGTATTGGGAGGTTATGATGTATTCTCCGGGCAGCAGGTTGATGTTTAGTTTTGCTGTTCCGTTTGCGTCTGTTGTTCTTTGGTAGAATACTCCGTTTATGTTGAATGTTATTTTTTCGTTTGGTTGTGGTTTTCCTTGTCCGTTTAGGAGTGTTGCTTCGAATGCTTGTGTTGTTCCGTATTTTTTGGTTAAGTCTTTTGTTTGTAGTGTTGGAAGTACTTTTACATTATTTGATGCTAGGCATCCTTCAAATTCAACAGTTATTATGTATGTTCCTGGTTGCAGATTGATGTTGAGTGTTGCTGTTCCGTTTTCGTTGGTTGTTCTTGTGTATAGTACTCCGTTTATGTTGAAGGTTACTTTTTCTCCTTCTCCTGCTGTTTGTCCGTTGGATTTAACTATTTTTACGCTGTATTGTGAGTCATTTCTGTAGTATTTGGTTAGATCGTGGTTGTCTTGTATTTTTGAGAGTACGGTTATTAGGTTGGAGTGTTGTTCTCCTGTTTCCGGGTTGGTTGCTGTTATTATGTATTTGTCAGGGTTTAAGTTGATGTTTAGCTGTGCTATTCCGTTATTGTCGGTTGTTCTTGTGTATTGCACTCCGTTTATGTTGAATGTTACTGCTGTATTTTTGAGGAGTTCTCCTTTTTTGTTGTAGAATGTTGCACGGTATTGTGTGTCGTTTCTATACATTTTAACCAGGTCGTTTCCTGTGATTGTTGATTTTACCAATATGGTATTTTGTTTGGTTAAATTGTTGTATTGTATTGTTATGTTGTATTTTCCGCTGTTTAAGTTTACTGCGATTCCTGTGTAACCTTGGCTGTCTGTTGTTCTTGTGTATGTTGCTCCGTTTATGCTGAATGTTACTGTTTTGTTTGTTAGTGGAGTGTTGTTTTCTGTGAGTCTTATGTTGAATCTTGATCCGTCTTTGTAATACATTTCAAG
>JAFUBV010000242.1 GCA_017460025.1 Methanobrevibacter sp.
CAGTTAATGTTGGATATGTTGAATTGTATGATGGTGATGATTTAATAGTCACCATATTATCCGGAAATGACTATATTTATGAAACTGATGTTTTAGGAGTTCATAATATCACTGCCAAATACATTGGTGGTCATGATGAAAATTATGAATACGCTGTAAGTGATTCTTCAATTTCCCAATTCACTGTAGAATCCAATAAAGATACTGAAGTAAATATTGCTTTGAATACAACTACTGTTATTAAAGGAGCTAAATTATTAATAACAACTGATGTAACTTCACAGGGTTCTTCTCTTAGTTTTGGTATTGTACAAATTTATATTAATGATAATTATGTGGCTAATGTAACTGCGGGCCAATCTTATGAGTATTATAATGAAAATACTGGTGATTATACTGTTTATCTTAAATATTTAGAAAACACATTAAATGGTGTAACTTATTTGGCAAGTCAGTCTGAAAGTAAATCATTTACCATTAAGGACTTGCAGAAATTCACAGTTACTTTAGGTATTCAGTCAGGAGGTACTGGATTTGGACCAGTTTATCTTGAATCCGGTAATTCACCACGCATTACAGTATACAGATCAAGCATCCCATCAGACATTACAAAAAGCTCTTTAAGAATCTATAAAAACGGTGTTAGTGGAGCTCCTATTGGATCCGGTGAGTATGCTACAATCTATTTAAGTGATGGATTAAATACATTGCAAATCAGATATCCTGGTGATGACAACTATGCTGCTGTGGAAAGTAATGTTCTGTATGTTTATGTTGGTCCTTTTGCATTAAACACTACTACAGAAATTACTTTAAATCCAACGGAAGTTTCTGCAGGCGAAACTATCAGTGTAATCCCTGTTGTCAAGTATGCAAATGGAACTGTGATTTCAGATGCAAATGTGGATTTATACGACGGTGATGATAATCTTATTGAAAGCAATGTGGCTACTGGTGTTGCTTATACTTATTCTCCAAGCCAAAGTGCTTCCGGAACTTATTATGTGTATGCAGTTTATGCCGGAACTGCAGCTGGATCAAGTGGAACATATATTAATGGCAGCAAATCTTCAAAAGAAAGCTTCTCACTTAAAGGTGCATTGGATATTGTGTTAACTGTTAATGGCGATTCATCTGCTAGTGTTATTAAAAATGGGGACATAACATTAAAAGCATCAAGCGATTATGAAACAACTGTTGATTTATATATTAATGGCGTAAAAATTAATGATGCATCATTTTCAACAAATACTGATTATACATATTCATTGCCGTCATCATATGATGGAAATTGCAATATTTCAGTTAAATTCAATGGAGATGGCAATTATATTGCTTCACAAAGTAATAATGTAAGTGTTTCTATAATCACTCCTCTTGAAACAACAACTACAGTTACTTTAAATGAATCAATCCTCATTAGAGGAAATAAAGTTTTAATCAAACCGGTTGTTAAGGATGAAAACGATGATGATGTGAATGTGGGAACAGTAACTATACAGGTTTATAGTTCATATGCTTATGCTTGGTCAACAATCGGCACTGTTGATGTTGGTCAGGGTATTGAATATACATTAGATGCTTATACAACCAAAGCAAGGGCAATTTATAATGGAGAAACATCAGGAAATCCTGCTTATTCTGCTAGTGAATATTCTCCAGAAGTGTCTCTTGCAAGCAAATATCTAAATTCAATCACATTAAATGTTGATGGACAAACAGAAATCACTGTCAAAGAAGGTCAAACTATTACTTTTTCAGTTAAATTAGACCATGCTTCAGGTTACAGTTCCGTTAAAGTTAATTTCTATGTTGATGGTGAAGAAACTTCAGATTACTTATATCTATATGCAGGTTCTACTTACACTAAAGAATTAACATTCAATAATGAAGGAATATTCAATTACACTGTTTACTATCCAGGTGATGATTCTTATTTAAATTGTACAAGTAATATTGTTAAAGTTACTGTTGAAAAAATCTTAACTAAAAA
>JAFUBV010000021.1 GCA_017460025.1 Methanobrevibacter sp.
AGCAAATGCATCTTCAATTCTTCCATATAACTGATTATCCAATCCGCCATAGACATTATCGATTAATACAGTTTTCTCTTCACCAAATACCAAGTATGCATTGTAAGTAGTTCCTGGAATTCCATATCCGTGGAAAGTTCTGCTGTTCCAATGAAGAGCACCAACCCAGTAAACACCTTCTGCGATTTTTGCTGCTTTAGCTATCATAATAAAATCTCCTAAAAAATTTCAGTTATTAAAAAATTTATTCTTGTTAATATATAAAAGTAGTTGAAAGTTTATTTTAACATATTAATTATCGTGAAAAAAAATAGTATTTAAAATGATAAGGAAAAATTTGTATTGATAAATTTTGACACATCCTTATCCAAAATAATTAATTCAGGTCTGCAACATGCAGTCCACAGCTAAAAGATGATATTCAATAATATCAAAATCATCCTATAATGATTATATTATATGAACATCAATATATTTAATTGAGGTTCAAAAAATGAATAAAAGAATAGACTTACATATGCACAGTTTATTTAGTGATGGAGAATTATTACCTTCAGAACTTGCAAGAAGAGCTTTAAAATTAAATCATGAAGTAATTGCAATTACAGATCATGTTGATTATTATAATGTTGATGAAATTCCTAAAATTCAAGCCGCAATTGATGATATAAACTCAAACTGGGATATCACCGTTGTTTTAGGTGCTGAAGTTACACATGCACCGGTTGAATCTATAGACGGCATAGCTAAAAGGGCAAAAGATCTGGGTGCTAAAATAGTAGTTGTTCATGGTGAAACATTAAACGAACCTGTTACTCCAGGAACTAATCTTGCTGCAGTACAGTCAAAATATGTTGATATTTTAGGCCATCCAGGTTTAATCACAAAAGAAGAAGCTGAACTTGCACTTGAAAATGACATTTATTTGGAAATCAGCGCACGTAAAGGACACTGCTTAGGAAACGGTCATGTCGCAAACATTGCACGCGAAGTTGGAAATAAGCTAATCGTTGATACAGACACCCACTCACCAGACGATTTGATAACATTTGAAAAATCATATGAAATAGCACGTGGAGCTGGATTAAGCGATGGAGAAGCTAAAAAAGCAATCATTGACAATCCTCGTGAATTGCTGAAAAGCAGAGGAATATACGGATAATTTAAGATTATTCACCATAATCTTTAAAATATTTTCAAATTAAACAAAAAAATTTAACAAAAACACCACAATTCATATATCTTTTAAAAATTAATATTATTTCATGAAAGATTTGTTTGATTATTGTGAATTTGGAGATTTAAAACTTAACAGCAGGATAGTCAGAACAGGCCTGTGGGAATCCGAAAAGGAGGCTTCCGGAAACTTAACCCCAGAGATATATGACAGATACGAAAATATTGCTGCAAGCGGTGTTGGACTGATAATCACTGAATTAATCTCACTTTATCCCAGAGATACATTTTCAAAATATAGCCATACAATTTACAATAAGCGTTTTGTGCGTGAAGCAAAAGACCTGACAGACCTTGTCCATGTTTACGACGTTCCTATTTTTGCCCAATTGGGATTTGTCCAATACAACAAAAGGACAGAGCAGAACATGAAAATTAATGACATCAGCATTGAAGACATAAGAAAAATCCAGACTGACTTTATAATAGCTGCACAAAAAACCGATTTTGCCGGTTTTGATGGGATTCAAATAGCTCTTGGAAACAATTATTTTTTAAGCAGATTCATCAATCTATATTTCAATGAAAGAGAAGATAAATATGGTGGAAATACATTAAACCGCTTGAGAATTGTTCTTGAAATGATTAAGGTCATAAAACAAAACACTAAATTGCATATCAACTGCAGATTGAATGCATTTGACTTTCATGCTGGAGGAATGACAGTAACTGAATGTATTGAAATAGCCAAATTGCTAGAAAAGCATGGTGTCGACAGTATCCAAATTACAATTCCCCGTTCTCCACAGCTTTTTTCAAAAGAATATAAGGACAGAACACCATCTGAATTTAAATCCAGAGTTAAAAAGGATGAAAATCCGTTGATTGATGCATGCAATGAAATTATAAGAAATGTTGATATTCCGGTCATTTTGGGAGGAGGATTTAAAAGCCAAAATCAGATAAATGAAATCCTCAATCATATTCATATAGATTATATATCCATGCAAAGGCCGTTTGTAGCCGATTGCAGTTTTTTGGTTGATTGGAAAGTTAATGGCAATGGTGTGAGTTTTTGTCAGGGCTGCAATAATTGCTATTCAAAAAAGACAAGCACATGTCATTTAAAGCCATGCAGTCCAGAATATTATAGATAAAAAACTATTTTAAAACGTTATATGTTAAAATCAAATCTTTTCCTAAGCTGAATGAGTCTGTCAACTCCAGATTGACTCCTTCATCCATGGTATCAAAGCCTTCACCGTCAAACAATGTTTTTGCATTTACTCCACCGACCACTTTCGGTGCAATGCATATTCTTATTTCATCAATAAGGCCTTCTTTTATCATTGCAAAGTTTAGGGTTGCTCCTCCTTCAAGCATCAGTTTTTTTATTCCCTGACTGGCCAAGTAATCCATCAATGCCGTCAAGTCCACTTTTTTATCCCCGCTGAAAAAGAATTCAACTCCTCTTTGTTTAAATACATTGCATCTGTCACTTACTAAAAAGTCGTATTTAAACTCATTAGCTGCGGCAATAATGGTTTTTGCATCCTTATTTGTGATGCGTGCAGCTATTGGAGTTCTGCATTTGCTGTCAACCACCACACGAACAGGGTTATCGTCAGGGTTTGCATCTACCTTATGAACAGTCAGCCTCGGATCGTCTGCCAGCACTGTTCCTATCCCTACCATAATTGCATCAACTTCTTTTCTAAGTTCATGTACCCTTTTTAAGTCTTCTTCTCCAGATATGTTTGAACTGTTGTTTGCTGTGACTATTTTTCCGTCAAGTGTCATGGCAGCATTTAAAATAACGTAAGGTTTCATCAAATCACCTCATATATGATAGAACATCTCTTTAATTTGAAGGAAGTTTGCTAATGTTTGATTGCCTATAACACCAGGCATTGTTAGAGCAACAAATATACCTAAAATACCAAAAATCAAACCGATTCCCCAAATTATGCGAACGGCCTGTTTTTCAGTGATAGGTTTTCTGATAACAAACCTGATTAATGATTTGAAACCTGTTTCCGGCCTTATTAACTTACCGTCATCACTGACCTGTGTCGGTTTGAACTGCTGACGCTCCATTACACCTGCACTGTAGAATTTCATAGCAGCATCAATAATATTCGGCATCAATACAATCAATGCAATCAATTTTACACGACCGATAAACGCAATTGATACGATTGCAGCACCAATAATCAACGTACCAGTGTCACCAGGGAAAATTTTAGCAGGATATTTGTTATAGTATAAAAATGCAATCAATGCACCAAGCATGCTCATGCTGACAATGGTCACATCATATTTTCCTAAAATGATACAAGCAATTGTAAGGGAAGTGAGGGATATTATGCCTAAACCTGATTCAATACCGTTAAGACCGGCCAGCATGTTAGTTAGGTTAGATCCTATTGAAAGGGCAATAGGAATGGAAATTAAGTACAAAATACCAACATTGGACGGAGCAGCCCAAATTAAAGGAAGGCCTGCTAAAAACAACAGGAATAATTTTTCCTTTGATGACAATACCAATAAATCATCAGCAATTCCAATAATTCCAACAAGCAAAATAACAATCAGAACTATGCATAACGGAAATGCAAGAATATCATGCATATAAATTCCTGAAAACATACCTATGGTAAAACCGAAAAGGATTCCAAATCCACCCATTTCAGCAACAACAGGATGCCATGACTTATGTAAGTCCCTACCTACAATATCAGCATCTTTTAACTTCTTAATAATCTTAGGCATTGATAATCTGGTGACTAAAAAAGAAAACAGTCCACAGATTATAGCAATAACATATAATGGTAATTTAGGCAATATCATCATAACAATCACTTAATTATATAATATATAAATAGTTAAAAAAATAATTTGCTATTATTTTTTATTCAAAATATAATAGACTGTTCTAATTGGAATATTTAATTTTTCAGAAATTTCCTTAGGTTTAAGGCCGGACTCCTTTAAGGATTTGACCTCATCATAATCATATTTTTTAGTGTTGGTATTCAATTTGGTCTTGTTTCGTCTAAGCAAGTAATAAACCCTATTGACCGTTATGTCTAAAATTTCGGCAATTTCACGAGCCTTATAACCTTCACTTGCCAAATCCAAAAGTTCCTGCTCATAATCACAGTCCTGCTTTGAAGCTCCCCAGTGATATTCCTTAACAACATCAACATCCAACTGACTTAATGCATCAATATATTTGTCAGAAGTTCTATTATAAACACTAGGAGAACATGAAATCTTTTCAAGATTAGGATAATTATTTAAAAAATCCATAGCTTTGGATAAAGATAATGCTTCAGTAATATGAATTGTAGTTATATTTTCATCCATAAAAATTACCTCTTAACCAAATCCAATAATTTTTTAGATTTATCCGATTTTGGATTTTTAATATTATCAATATTTTTAATTTCTTTTTTAATTTTAGATTCATTGACATTGAATGCATTACTTATGGATTCAATACCCATATCACTATTTAAATGAAGATGAGCTGCACCTAAAGCAGAATGGTTAACCTTAATACTCAAATTTTTCATTTGCTTTTCAAATTTGAACTTTTCATACAAAATCAAATCCTTCTGGTCTACATCAAGAATCCTGATGTCACTGAACTGATTTAAAATATCAATGACGCGAGGATATCTTTGCTGGAAAACCCTTCTTTGCTGACGATCCAATTCAACACGGATATATGGAAATGGTCCAGTCGTCAGCTTACGGTTTGAAACAGACGTGGTTAAATAATATCTGAAAATATCCCAGCTTATTAATGCAGGTGCAATATTTTCAAAAATCGTTCTTTCGATTGTTTCACGAGTCTTCAGGTCTCTTTTAAGTGATCTGTTAAGCTCACCATGACGGTCAAGATAACGATGCTTTTTGAAACTTTCCCTAATCTTGTTTTCTCTCCAATTTTCAATTTCGGAAATATCAAAGGAGTCTATAAAGTTTGGAGTGAAATTGCTGTATTTATGAACAATCTCATCATAATTGTTAATGCGTTTAAAATCAGTCAGCTGCCTTTTAAAGATATCATCACGAATAAGTTTAATAATACTTTCGGCATAGCGAACATAACCTAGTGCAATAGCTGTTCTTGCATGCTTATCATCAATAATAGCAGGTTTTGTCCTATGGAATTCCAGTTTTTCAATTCTTACATCTTTTCCATAGGTTTTTCTAAGTTCCTCTTCGTAATTATCGACAAATTCCGAATCAAAATTAACTCTTTTTCTTAACCAACGGTTATTCTTATCCTCATATCTAAATAATGGTGAAATGGTTTTTACATGTCCCGTACGTTCTTGTTTAAGTGCATTGATAACTTTCTTAAAAGAATTTCTACCATATTTTGACAATTCTGCCATCAAAACACGATAATCACCGGACAATGGCAAATATGGAATTATTTCAATCCTATAAACATTCTGTCTGCTTATCTTAAATGAGAATGATTCTGATTTGCAGCTGCACTTGCCGTTGAGCTGCTTATATTCAGAAATGGAATATATTTTATAACATGAATTGCATTTCAAGTATCCGAATTGCTCTAAATGACCTAGTGCAATTTGATGTGAATCTATAGCTGACTTAACCCTGTCCAGAATATTTTTTTTGGCATTGGCCTTATTTCTAAACATCTGGTTATGTCTGCTGTTTTCACTTACTTCCTCTAATGAAACTTCACCGATACTTTTATTTCCATATTTGTTTAGGGATGTGAATGGAGTACCATAGCCCTGTACTTCCATATCCTTCCTAAATTGTTTTAAAGTTTCTAATCTGCCATCTAGTTTAAAGTAGAGGTTTTTAAAATTATCAAATTCTTCAATATTATCTAAACTAATAATATCAGAAGATATTTCTTTTAAATATTCCTCAGCTTTAATTACTAAGACAGATTCTTCCATATTAATCGAATTTATTGAATTTGTTCACCGATTTCACAATCATCAGGTGAAAGTAATGCTCCGCTTTCACCAGTTGCCAAAATCATACCTTCAGACAAGGTTCCGAATAATTTTGCTGGTTTTAAATTAACTAAAACAGCTACTTTTCTGTCGATTAACTCTTCAGGAGCATAGAATTTGGCAAGTCCTGCAACAATTTGTCTGGTTTCCTCACCAATGTCCACTTGCAATTTCAATAATTTATCGGATTTTTCAATTTTTTCAGCTTCTTTAATTTGACCTATTCTAATGTCTACTTTGTCAAAGTAATCAATATCTATAATATCACTCATATTATCTTCCTCATTATCTTTTAAGTTTTCCTGTAATTTTTCCTTTTGGTAATTAATTACATCATCTTCAATCTTTTTGAATAATGGCTTAGCTTTTTCGATTTCATAGCCTTCCGCAAGATGTACTTTAGCGTCTTCCCATTTGCTTACATCAGACAATTTCAATATTGCAGCTATCTCATCAGCTTTTGTAGGCAGGAACGGTTTCATTACATAAGCTAAAGATTTAGCTAACTGATTTGACAGGTATAATGTATTTGCTGCCTTTTGCGGATTTTCTTTTACTGCTTTCCAAGGTTCCTGATCGTTGAAATATTTATTTCCTATTTTAGCTACTTTAAATATTTCAAGCAAAGCTTCTCTGAAATCATAATTTGAAATCAACTCGCCGACAGTATCTGGCAATTTTTTAATTTCAGCTTCAAAAGCCAAATCCTCATCTGATGCGTCTTTATATTCAGGAACTTTGCCGTCAAAGAACTTGTGTGTGAATGTGAATGTTCTGTGAAGCAGGTTTCCGATTACATCTGCAAGCTCATCATTATTTCTTCTTTGGAAATCATCCCATGAGAAGTCTGAATCCTTGTTTAAAGGAGCGTTAATTGTTAAGTAGTATCTGAGCAAATCAGGCTCAAAGTCTTTTACAAAATCAGATATCCATATAACCCAATTTTTACTGGTTGACATTTTTTCCCCTTCAAGGGACAGGAATTCACCTGCATAAATCATGTCAGGCTTTTTGCAGCCGTATGCAGTCAACAGACCTGGCCAGAATATTGAATGGTGGTAAATAATATCCTTTCCAATGAAATGAACTACATAATCATTCCAATAGTCTTCCCATTTGATGCCGGTATCCCTTGACCATTGGGCAGCTGAGGAAATATAGCCTAAAAATGCTTCAATCCAGACATATAATACCTTACCTTCAGCCTCATCCAAAGGAACTGGAATACCCCAATCCATATCTCTTGTTAAAACCCAATCGTTCAAACCTTCCTTAAGCCAGTTTGATGCATAATTCTTAACATTGGCAGGGAGGTTATCATTGCTGTTAATGTAATCAGTTAACTCTTTTTCAAATTCGGACAGCTTAAAGGCATACTGATAGGTATCCTTTATTACCGGAGTATTTCCGCAAGTCAAACATCTTGGTTCATCTAATTCAGTTGGATCAAGCGCTCTTCCACATTTTTCACAGTGATCTCCACGAGCCTCACTGCCACATGCAGGACATAAACCTTCAACATAACGGTCAGGCAGGAATTTCTTACAGCTCTCACAATACAGCTGCTGAATGTCAAGTCTGTAAATCAAGCCTTTATCATAAAGGTCTTTAAAGAAATTCTGAGAAATCTCATAATGTAATTCATCAGTGGTTCTGGTAAAGTTATCAAGTGAAATGTTCATTGATTCGACATCGGAAACAATCATGTCATGATAACGTTTAGAAATCTCAATCGGTTTTTTATTCTCTTTATCTGCCTTAACTGCAATTGGAGTTCCATGTTCATCAGTAGCACAAACCATCAA
>JAFUBV010000243.1 GCA_017460025.1 Methanobrevibacter sp.
ATATTATGTCTCAGGTGTATTTTTAGCTAATGATAATATGCTAAATGCAATCTGGAATGATGAAAATTCCGAAGCAATTTCATTTACAGATGTAACCTACTGGGGTGTAAACGGTAAAAACGTTACAAATGAAGTTCCTGAGCTAAGCAATGCTGAAGTATGGCAAAACATAACTGTAGAAAGACTTTCCACTTCCGGCGAATCAATATCCAATGCAACTGTCATAACGGATGGAAATGGTGTATTCAAATACTATTTCGCTGATGATGATGACTCAAAAGCTTCATTTAAATTCTATCACTTTGAAGATAAGTACTATAAGGCATTGACTGATTCAGCATCAATCAAAAAATCAAAAGTAAATATTAGTGTTGCAGATATTAACTTTGGCGACAATGCAACAGTAAAAGTTAACTTGACTGATTGGGATGGAAACAAATTGTCTGCAAACGTTACAATCAAAATAAATAACACTCATAACTTTACAATGGAAATAATAAATGGTGTGGGTGAAGTAAATAATGTATCAGGATTAATTGCAGGTATTCATAATGCCACTGTAATATTTAAAGGAAATGAAACAATTCTTGGCAGTTCAAATTCAACACTCTTCACTGTAAAACCTGCAGTAAATATAATCATAAATAAAACTTCAGATATTGTTGGCAATGCAAGCGTTTATGATTTAGCTAACTTTACTATTGTTGTAACTAATTACGGTCCATCCAATGCTACTGGTGTAAATATTACAGATTATCTGGAAGAAGGATTAGTTTACATAGATTCAGGCAGTAACCTGTCATCAGTTACTAAGGAAAAAATAACATTGCCAAATGGAACTGAAGTCGTAAAATGGACAATAGGCAACTTAACCAAGAACACTTCAGTAAAACTTTGGGTTCAAGTCAACTTAACAAGAAACGGTACCTTTGGAAATGTAGCTATTGTGGATTCAGTTGAAGGTGGAAGAAATTCATCAAATGTAACAAATGTGACAGTTGATCCTGTTGTTAATTTGACTGTGGTTAAGGTTTCTAATTTGACTGGTAATGCTAGTGTTGGTGATTTGGTCAGGTTTAATATTACTGTGACTAATCGTGGTCCTTCTAATGCTACAGGTGTGAATGTGACTGATAGTTTGCCTGTTGGTTTGGTTTATATTAGTTCTGGTTGTAATGTGACTGGTATTGTGGGTGTTAATTCAACTAAAGATGGTAAAGGTTCTGTTTTCTGGGATATTGGTCGTATTAATGCTGGTGAGAGTGTTCTTGTTTGGGTTGTTGTAAATGTAACCACTAACGGTACATTTAGAAATGTTGCTGTTGTTAGGTCTAATGAGAATAGCACTCCTTCTGATAATGGTACTAATATTAGTGTTGATCCTGTTGTTAATTTGAATGTTAATAAGACTGTTAATGCTACAAATGTTATTGTTGGTGATTTGGTTAAATTTACTATTAATGTGACCAATAATGGTCCAAGTAATGCTACAAATGTTACTGTTAGTGATAAACTTGTTGAAGGATTTGAATTCATTTCTAATTTGAATCCTGGTGCTTCATATAATGATACTACTCGTGTTGTAACATGGACTATCAATAGAATCAATGTCAATGAATCCGCTTCTGTTGTGTTGACTGTTCGTGTTGTTAAAGAGGGCAATTTCAGTAATGTTGCATTTGCTAAGTCTAATGAGAATGATACTGAGGTTAATGGTTCAAGTGAGAATGTTACTGCAGGAACTGTTATTTTGAATGTGACAAAAGTTGGTAATGCTTCTGTTGTCAATGTTGGTGATGTTGTAAGGTTTAATATTACTGTGAATAATACGGGTTCTGCTAATGCTACTGGTGTTAATGTCAGTGATGTGTTAAATTCTGCATTTGAGTTTGTTAATGCATCTGGTAATGTTAAAGCGAATAGTAGTAATGTTGTTGTTTGGAATAATCTTAATATTGCTAATGGTACTTCTGTGACTGTTTGGGTTGAAGTTAGAGTAAAAACTAATGGAACATTTACTAATGTTGCTACTGCTAAGGCTAATGAGAATAGTACTCCATTTGTGAATGAGACTAATATTACTGTCAAACCTGTTGTTAATTTGACTGTGGTTAAGGTTTCTAATTTGACTGGTAATGCTAGTGTTGGTGATTTGGTCAGGTTTAATATTACTGTGACTAATTATGGTCCAAGTAATGCTACTGGTGTGAATGTGACTGATAGTTTGCCTGTTGGTCTGGTTTATGTTAGTTCTGGTTGTAATGTGAC
>JAFUBV010000244.1 GCA_017460025.1 Methanobrevibacter sp.
AACGCATGTGATGAGGCTAAAGTTAGATTCGATCCATTTATTTCCGTAAATCAGCAAGTTCAAACAGCCCTTAAAGCCATCAAACCACTTATTCCAATTAAATTTGAAAAAGTTAAAGTTGCTGTTCGTTTACCTGGTTCCGCAGCAGGTGGTGCTTATTCTGTTATTCATGGATTTGGTGAAATTTTAAATGAGGAATGGCAGCAAGATGGTTCTTGGATTGGTATTGTTGAAATGCCTGGTGGTCTTCAAAATTCTTTCACTGCTAAGATGGCTGAAATTTCCGGCGGTGAAGCAGAGACAAAAACTATTAAATAATCATGTTCATAGAGTGGGATTTTTATGATATATGTGGAAGATAAAAATTTGGTTATTCCTGGACAAATATTAGCTGATGATGACTATTATCCGGGAAGAGGAACCTTTAAAGAAGATGGCAAAATATGCTCTTCTTTAATTGGATTAGTTTCTCTAAGAAATAAGAAAATTAGAGTAATCCCTCTCAAAAGCAAATATGTTCCTAAAAAAGGAGATGTTGTAATCGGTAAGATTAATGATGTTAGATTCTCAATGTGGGATGTAGACATTAATTCTCCATATTCTGGAATTTTACCTGCTTTTGAAGTATTTGGTAGGGATAAAAAAGAACTTAATAAAGTATATGATGTTGGAGATGTACTTTTCTTAAGAGTTATTGATGTGGATGAAGTTAAAAAAGCCAAACTTGGTTTGAAAGGCCGTGGTTTAGGCAAATTCAAAGGAGGTATCATTGTAGATATTTCCCCAACCAAAGTGCCTAGATTAATTGGTAAAAAAGGTTCTATGATCAACATGATCAAAAACAAAACCAACTGTAAAATCGTTGTCGGTCAAAATGGTCTTGTTTGGGTCAAAGGTGACGAGGACATGGAACAACTTACTCGTGAAATTATCCATACTATTGAAGTTGAAGCTCATACTTCTGGTTTGACTAATAAGATTAAAAACAAATTATGTTTAGCTATTGACGGTGAATTGCCTGTTGAAGAAACAGAAGAAGAATTTGTTTTAGAAAAACCTAAACTTCAAAACTTTAAAGAAGAATTGGAACAAGAAGAAAGAGAAAAAGCTGAAGCTGAAGCTCAAATTCAAGCTGAAAATGAAGAAATTCAAGAAGCTGAAGTAGAAGAAGAATCTGCGGATGCTGATGGGGAAGCTGAAGCTGAAGAAGAAAAAGAAGCTGAGGATAAACCTAATTTTTATGAGGTTATTGAAGAGTTAAAAAAGAAAAACCAAACTAAAAAAGATAAAAATTTATCCTACAGTGATAACTCAAAAAATAATTCATTTATTTTAAATAATCGATAATTTCAATAATGAGGTTGATTAAGATGTCTGAGATGATTAGAGAGGATGGTAGGAAGTATAATGAATTACGTCCTATAAAAATTGAAGCAGGCGTTCTTGAACGTGCTGACGGTTCTGCTTACCTTGAAGTAGGCGGAAATAAAATTTTGGTTGCTGTTTATGGACCTAGAGAATCATATATTAGAAGGTTACTTGAACCTAATACAGGTGTAATCAGATGTAGATATAATATGGCACCGTTTTCAGTGGATGACAGAAAAAGGCCAGGTCCTGACAGAAGATCTTCAGAAATTTCAAAAATTACTGCTGATGCATTAAGACCAGCTTTAATGTTAGAAAATTATCCACGTTCCATGGTTGATATTTATATTGAAGTAATTGAAGCGGAAGGCGGAACCCGTTGTGCTGGTATTACTGCAGCTTCTGTTGCTCTTGTTGATGCAGGAATTCCTATGAAAGATATTGTTGTAGGATGTGCTGCAGGTAAGGTTAATGATGAAGTTGTCCTTGATTTATCAGAAGTTGAAGATAAAGAAGGTCAGGCTGATGTTCCTATCGCTATCATGCCAAGAACTGGAGAAATTACTTTACTCCAAAGTGATGGTGATTTAACTGAAGAAGAATTCCAAAAAGCTATTGATTTAGCTATGGAAGGATGTATGAAAGTAAGTGAGCTTCAAAAAGAAGCGTTAATGAAAAAATACTCTACAGAATAGGTGTTTAATATGGATATAGTACCGGAAATTACAAGAGAAAGTATTACAAACCTTATTTTTAATGATAAAAGAGAAGATGGAAGAGCCCTTGATGAATATAGGGACATTTCTATTGAAACTGATGTTATTTCTAAAGCTGAAGGTTCTGCAAGAGTAAAAATTGGTGGAACTCAGGTTATTGTTGGTGTTAAACCACAATTAGGTAGTCCATTCCCAGACACCCCTGATCTTGGAGTATTAATGACTAATTGTGAAATGTTGCCAATGGCTGATCCTACTTTTGAACCAGGACCACCTGGTGATGATTCCATTGAACTTGCACGTGTGGTTGATAGAGGAATCCGTGAAAGTGAATTGGTTGAATTGGATAAACTCTGTGTTGAAGAAGGTAAACATGTATGGATGTTATTCATTGACTTGCATGTAATCGATAACTGTGGAAATCTCTTTGACACTGCAGAACTTGCTGTAATGGCAGCACTCAAAAGCACTAAAATACCAACCGCAACCATCGTTGACGATGAAGTTGTAATCGATAAGGAAAATACCTTTGATTTACCTATTAACAATGAAGTTGCTATGTGCACTTTTGTAAAAATAGGTGATAAGATGGTTTTAGACCCAACATTATCTGAAGAACGTGTTGCTAGTGCTCGTTTAAATGTTGGAGTTACTAAAGAAGGCAGAATTTGTGCTATGCAAAAAGGTGGAGCTCATCCTTTAACCAAAGATGATATATTCTCTGCTGTAAATACTGCAATTTCAAAAACAAAAGAATTAGTCGAATATCTTTAAGTCCTCTGGACGATTAAGATTTTCAAATTCTTTTTTTAATATTTTTTTATTGTCTATTAAAATATATTTTGTTTCTATTTTTTCTATTATCCCTTTTATGTGCAGGGAATCCTTTAAAATCAGTTCATTTATTAATGGAATAATATTCCTATTGTATATTGAATGCAGAGGTTCTGATGTTTTCAGTTTATTGTGAGGGTCATGGTATGGTACAATTGCCTGATATTCATCACTTATTTCATTAAAAAGAGTCTGTATGGTAGCTTTTGTCATATTCGGACTGTCGCATGGAAATACAATCGCATGTTGTGATGATATATTTTCAAGTCCTGTTAAAATTCCAGAAATGGGGCCTTTGTTTTTGATTTTGTCTTCAACAAATTTCACGTCATATGAATAGTCGTCAGGATTAATAAATTTTTTATATCTATCAATCCTTTCACTATCATTTAAAACAATTATTGCCTCATCTATTTCATTATTTAATGTGGAAAGTATGTATTTAATCATAGGTTTATCTTTAATAATTAAAGATCCTTTATCTTGACCCATTCTTCTACTTTGTCCTCCACATAAAATAATGCTAGATTTCATTTTTTATTCCTTTACATATACGTCTGCTGTGTCATCAAATGGATTGGTACGTATCATTAATGCAATCATGTATGGATAATGTTTATTTAAGTATTTTAAATAGTAAATCCATTCGTGAACTAATTTGTTGTAAATTCTTTGCATGTCACCATTCAAATGATTGAAATCAACATCACTAACTTTACTCAAGTCAGGCCTGTGTTCTAATTCCTCATCCAAATGGAGAATAGCATTCAATAATCCGGAAAATTCTTCTTTTTCAAGTAAATTAGGGTTTTTGATTAGCCCAACTATGAATTCTCTTTTGCTAACCAGCAGGTTTCTCATGTTGGTCAAGTATTCTTCCCTGTCTTCCGGAGCAATATCTGCTTTAAAGGCAATATCAATGTTTTTGATTTCTTTTAATTTATTTTCATAATCTTTATCAGTCCAATTTTTAATAGATTCCAGGTAGCTGGTATCCGCTTTGTGCTGATTTACAGAACTTAACTGTTTTATCAAGTCATTACCAAGTTCTGAGAAGAATGTGGACATAATCATATCTAATTTTTCCATCATTGCTTCTTTTTCTTTTTTGCTTATAATTTCATCAAGTAAAAATGCTACAACAAGAATATCTACCGGAATGAATCCTAAATGTGTCCATATGTATGATATAACATGCTCAGGATCTTTTAAAATAAGTATGTTGGATCCATAAATGACTATTATTGCTATAACCATTACTATTGAAAATTTAATTTTCCATTTATTATGGTCATCCATTTTATAATCTCCAATTTCATCTTTTTTTAGCTGATATGATAGCTATCGGGTTTTCACTCATCATCATAATTCCACGATCAAGAACTCTTCCATTTGAAATGTTGACTTCCATGATTTTGGGATTATAATTCAATTCCTTTAACTTGTTTACTGCTTCTACCTTTGTGTCAACCAATATTGCAGTAACAATTATTCGGCCATTTGAATTTAATTTTGAGTCAATCAAATCCAGGATATTTTCCAATTGCCTGCCGCTACCTCCCACAATAGCGATATCAATATTGTCTATATTTTTAACTGCATTGGCGCCATCGTCACATATTAATGTAACGTTTTCTCCAAGACCAAATTTGTTAAGGTTTTTGCGAGTCATTTCAATAGCTTCAGGATTTATATCAATAGAAGTAACTGTATTTGCTCTTTGCTCACATTCGCAAGTAATACCTCCAGTTCCACATCCCACATCAACTACATTGTCTGTGTCTTTTACATCTGATTTATAAAGTATTATTGCTCTTATTGCTTCTTTTGTAGGTCCTGGAACATCGCATGATTTAATAAAATCCATATCATCTAACATTTATTCCCACCTTTTAAATAAGTTATTTTCTATATTTAAGGAATCCAATATTT
The DNA here is from genome assembly GCA_017460025.1 of Methanobrevibacter sp. GTDB lineage: Archaea > Methanobacteriota > Methanobacteria > Methanobacteriales > Methanobacteriaceae > Methanocatella. The sequence goes on from JAFUBV010000244.1 coordinate 4,851, forward strand.
TACCTACAACGAAATTAATCTGTTCATCTACCGTGTCATGATTTGAATAAAATCCAGGCATTGCAGGCAAAATTATCGCTCCTTCTTGTGATAAGGTAAGCATATTTTTTATATGTGCTGTTCTAAGAGGGGTTTCTCTTGGAACGATAACTGTGCATCTTCTTTCTTTTAAGCTCACATCTGCAACTCTTGTAATTGTATTGTCACCATATCCATTAGCTATTGATGATAATGTTTTCATGGAACATGGAACAATTGCTAAACTTTCAAATTTAAATGATCCGCTGTTAATTGATGCGGTCAAGTCATTGAATTCATAATAATTATCTGATAATTTGATAATGTCTTCTATTCTGTAGTCCGTTTCGGATTTGATAACTGTTTTTGCAGCATCACTTATAATTAAACTATTTTCTATTTTCAATTCATTTAAAGCTTCAAGCAATCTTATTCCATATATTACTCCGCTTGCTCCAGTAATTGCGACTACTATCATGTTATTCTCCTAAAATAGCTTAATTTGATCATAGTGGATTCCATGGAATTTTTCCTTATCCACTTCAGGTAAATCCAAGTAATGATTCAGCTTCAATTTTTCAAACCTTTCCTTTTCTTCTGCAGGCACATAAATACTGATGTCAGGTATGTTGAACCTTGCTTTACTTAATGCGCCGATAATGTTTGATATTTCAGTTAAAGGGTATAATCTCTCATCAACACTAACCTGAGTTTTCATCTCATCGAAGCGAGGGTATTCTGCAATGTTTATGAAAACATAGTTCTTATCCATATTAAAGTCTTCAGCTATTTCCTCTTCAGCTTTTCTCAGGGTTTCTTGAGAGATTTTATATAATTTTTCAGGGTTTTTAAAGTTATCCAGACGTATTGTTTTTACTCTTTTTGGGATAATGCGATTGTCCAGTCTGCTTATCATATCCCTTACGATTTCATCATCACTTTTTCTGAACAGTGAAATGATGTCTGAATCATCGTATTTGTACATGTCTGTCTCTTTGATTTTTCCTGAATCAATTTCTCTTTTCAATGCTCTTCTAAACATTGAATTAACTATTCTTGTGGTGTGGTGCTGATATACGCTTGGATACATAAAGTATCTTGATACCAATGCTCCTTCTGCAGCCTGTACACCTTTAATATCTAAAACCAATCCGTCATCCAATTTTAGGTTTGATATGATTCTTTCATAGTCAATTACTCCGTAGGCAACTCCTGTGTTGTGTGAGTCCCTTAAAAGATAATCCATTCTGTCCACATCCAGTTCTCCAGAAATGATCGGACCCAAATAACCTTTCCCGTTAACTATGTCAATGATTTTGTCAGTGTCAAATCTTTCATCGAGCAAATCGTGCATTGATGTTTTTTCAATTACATATTTTGTAAGCTCTTCATGAGGAAATGACAATACTCCTTCGGATACATGTGAAAACGGACCATGGCCAATATCATGAAGAAGACCTGAAATTCTAACCAAATCAATTTCCTCTTGACTTAAATCTAGTTTTGTGGCTAATTTTGATGCTAAATTCATTGTACCGATACAGTGTTCAAATCTTGTATGATTTGCTCCCGGATAAATTAGGCTGATCAATCCCAATTGTTTGATTCTTCTAATACGCTGGAATTGAGGCATATCCATTACATTCACTTCAAAATTGGATAATTCTATATCTCCATAAACACTGTCTCTTATGAATTTTCTTTTTTCGCTCAATTTAGTCACCTAATATACTATTCCATGTATCATCAGCCACTTCAATGATGTCTGAGGTAAAGTTATTGAAATCTGTTGTGTTATCTGTTGTATTTTCAACTTTAGGAATTATTACCGGCACCTCTTCAATCTGATGAGGTTCAAATGAGTCATTCTCTATTGCAGTAATTTTTTTAGCATCGGAATTGTCGATAACCACTACACTTGCAAATGCACTACTTAAAACAAATGCAATTACAGCAATTATTAGAAATATTAATAAATTCACTTTGATTGATTGTTTCATAATAACACATTTTTTTATTTTAATTTTAGATATTTTTATTTTAGTATAATTTGATTTTTAAACTATACTGTAATTTATTTTTATATTAAGTCTTATTTAACTTTTTTTGATAATCAAAAAATTTATATATAATTCAAAACATAATATATTTGTCGGAAGTAGGAAGCCGTCTTCCGATATAATTAATTTATAAGATAATACATTATTGAGAGAAAAGATAATATGGTTATGTTTAGTGCAGGTGATACTGCTTGGGTTCTCATTTGTAGTCTTTTAGTATTATTAATGAG
>JAFUBV010000245.1 GCA_017460025.1 Methanobrevibacter sp.
AGTTTTGACTTCCGTTACCGAAACCATCCGTCCGGAAGACGATCCATTCATTGAACATTACCAGACACCGCCAGTACTTGAAATTCTCTGTGAAGAGGATGGTGAATTTGCAGATAATGTTGACAAGTTCATCCAAGCTATTGCAGATAATGAAGCATTGATTTCAAAAGAATCAATCAGAAGATATGGTGGATTTTACGGTCCTACTTGTGTAGTTGACTTTGCATTAATGCCTGGAAGTACAACTAATGTTGTAAACCAAATTTTAACAAATCTTGACATTCCATTAATGCATAAGCAAGCAATACTCTCTGCAAAATCATGGGGTATGAACACTTCCTACGGTGTTGGAGATGCATTTGCAAATGCAATCGAGGATGGATTGACTGCTGCTGAAGCTACACAAAAAGAAATAGAAACATTGCAGATGGTTTATAGGGAACCTATTGAAGCTCAAGGAACTTTAATGGATGATGCAGACCACTCATCATTTGATGTAAGAAAATATATGAACGAATATAAAAAGGAAATGACTGCAACCGTTAAGGCTGCTATGGATGATGGAGTGCATTACGGAAACATTGTAACAGTTCCCGCATACTGTGTTGGGGATATAGGTCACCACATAGGTCAGGCAAGCTACAACATGGTTAAGGATGATGTTACATTAAACATAATTAAAGCTACAACTGAAGTTATCGATGCAACACTCAGAAGCAATATTGATAACTATAAATCACCAGCTAATGTATTGAATCTGGCAACAGGTGCATCCGCATGTGCTACTGAATATATTCTTGAATTGGACGGATTCAATGCACCAATGGTTGTTGACTTGTTAAACAAAAGATTCCACAACTATGTGCAGCAATATCCAAGAAGAGGTGCAGCTGCTGAATTACACAACTGCGACTTCATGGACATGATTTATAGAGGATTTGGTGCAATCAGTGATGCTAGAAAAGCAAGATCAAGTGAAAAAATTGACTTGGTTCCAAAAATCAATGGATTTGCTGTTGACTTAAGTCCGATAGCTGAAAATGAAGTAATCATGAATCCACAAAGATACACTTATCCTGCATGTGCAATAACTGTAAGGTTCTCATCATTAATGAGATTGGCTGATTATCCATGTCTGCTTACTTCAGAACCTATTACAGCCACAATGATGACAAATATCATTGCACTCAACAAGGAATCTGCAGGTTCACCTGCTAAAGGATGTAAAAACTGTGCATCTGCAACATTAGTTGACGGAAAACACGAATACTGTCAATGGAGAGAAGCTGTATAGGTGAAATATATGGCTTCTTGTAATATTGAAAAAAAGTTCCTGGCTGAACTGTTAGGAACTTTTTTCTTAGTTTTTTTTGGAACAGGATCTGCTGTTGTAACATTGTTAATTGCAGATAGCATTAGTCCTGGAAGTGCTGGAATAGGCATTTTAGGAGGTCTTGGTGATTGGATAGCAATAGCTCTGGCTTTCGGTTTAACCGTAATGGCATGTATTTACTTATTCGGTAAAATATCTGGTGCTCATTTAAATCCTGCGGTAACCGTCGGATTGTTGGTAAGCAAAAACATTTCCTTGGTTGACAGTATTTACTACATCATAGCTCAGGTTATCGGAGCCTGTCTTGGTAGTTTAGCATTATTCCTATGTTTGGGAAGCGCTGCTGTAACCATTGGTGGACTTGGTGCTACAGCTCCTGGATTAGGTGTCGGATATGCACAGGCAATGTTTGCAGAGTTTATCGGAACATTCTTCTTGGTACTTGTTGTTATGGGTGTTGCAGTTGATAAAAAGGCAGAACCTGGATTTGCAGGTTTATCTATCGGTATGACTGTTACAGCCGTTATTGTTGTTTTAGGAGCATTTACCGGTGCTTCAATCAATCCTGCCCGTACATTCGGTCCTTATCTGATGGATATGTTGCTTGGTGGAGCTAACCTTTGGGCATTCTTCCCAATTTACTTGATTGGACCTATTGTTGGTGGTATCCTTGCTGCTTTAGTATATAACTTCATTGCTAAAGGAAATGATGCATGTGCACTGC
>JAFUBV010000246.1 GCA_017460025.1 Methanobrevibacter sp.
ATTAAGGAATTATGGATTTATTGACAAGCCCTTTAATAAGATTATTTATATTTTATCATTGATGTGTGTAATCTATTATAAAATAGGGGTAAAATTGGGGTAATATATTTTTACTTATTAATTATTATAAATTTTATGGGAGGAAAATATGGATAAAAGATTTGTTTTTATTTTATTCTTTATTATTATAATTACAATACCTATAAGTTTTGCTAGTGATGATATAAATTTCACAGCAAATACTGATTTTGAAGAAAATTATTATAATAATACGGTAAATGAAATTGATAATAATCAATTTAATGGTGATGATGTTAATTTTGAAAAGAATTTTTCTACTAGTTCACAAGAAAATGATTCTTCCAATAATAGAGGTAATACAATTATACATGATAATTTAGTTAAATATTATGGTAATTCTAATCCATTTACTATCACAATTTTAGATTCGAATAATGTGGGGGTTTCTGGAATTTCTATTACTTTTAATGTTAATGGGCAAAATTATTTGAGAACAACTAATTCTTTAGGTGTAGCAAGTCTAGCTATAAATCTTAATAGTGGTACTTATGATGCATATACTACAATAAATGATTTTTCAGTCACATACCATAGATATATTACTATATTGCCTACAATAATAGGAAATGATATAATTAAATATTATAAGAATGGAACTCAGTATCATGCTACATTTTATGATACTTCGGGTAATCTATTAACAAATACTGATGTAACATTTAATATTAATGGTGTAATTTATAATAGAGTCACTAATTCTGAGGGAATTGCCAGTTTGAATATTAATCTAAATCCAGGTAACTATGTAATAACATCATCATATGGTGATTTGTTTATTGGTAATACGATTATTGTAAATTAAATAGAGGTGAAAATAATGAGAAAAAAACTTATGTTGGTAGCATTAATTGTTGCCCTTATTTGTGTCACATCTGGAGCATATGCATTTTTGTCTGAAAATGCAACTGTTTCAAATGATGATGCTACAATCAGTGAAACAAATGATGATATTCAGGTAAATCTGGATGATTTAAATCAAAGTGCATTATCTGTGGTTCAAACTCCAATACAAAATAATTATCCTGATGTTAAGGATGATTTGGTATATATTGGAACTTACGCATATTATCATAAAGACGATGGAATTGCAGATTATTATATTAAATGTGCAGAATGTGGAGGTTATGTTGCTATAGGTGATGTTACTCACCCATTACCTGATGCTGCTTTATGCCATAATTTTAAAGCTGTTTTAGCTGATAATTATAAAGATTATGCAGAATCTTATGATGAAGTATATTCTAGATGGGTGGAATTAGGACAACCTGTTTTCGATGATGGTTCTGGTTTGTCTGCACAAGGCGATCCTATCCATGTGGATGGACCTCCTGCTCCTCTTGTGAAATATGATCTGGAAAAGGAAATGCCTTTAGTTGAATAGCATCTTACGAAGTTTGAAAAAGTATAATTTTAGTTTAAATTTAAATTTAAACTATTTTTTTCTTTTTTATAATAATTTTCAAAGAAAAATTATAAGTATTATTAATTAGAAACTTTTAACAAGAAACATCACTATTTAATGTATGTTTATATCATTTAAAACAGTATTTTCATTTATAAATATTTTGTAAGGTAATTATTCATGGAAATGATTAAGGAATCTTTGTTTCAACCAGGCCAACCCGTTAGTCCTGACAGATTTAAAGGTCGGGAAGATATAATTAATGAAATAATTAAATATTTTCCATCCATTAATTCAGGCAATCCACATCATTTTTTTATTTTAGGTAAACGGGGAATGGGTAAGACATCTTTAGCAAATTTTATTTCAGATATTGCTTATAAAAATTTTTCTATGATTACTGCACACATAATGAATGATGGTGTGCACAGTATTGATGAATTAATTACCCAAATTATTGAAAGAATATTGAATTCAATTAAATCTGAAAAGTGGTCTAAAAAAATATTTGATTTATTAAAAGACAATATAGAATCAGTAGGTATTGGAGGTTTAAATATTAAATTTAAGCCATCTGATGATGAATTAAAAAATATTAAAGATAATTTTGCATTTTATTTGTCTGATTTAATTAAAAATTTCCAAGGTAAATATGGACTGTTTATTGTAATTGATGACATTAACGATTTATCTGATACTCCCGAATTTGCAAATTGGTATAAAAGTTTTGCTGATACATTAGCCACTTCAATTGGAAATATTCCTATTGGAATAATGTTAACTGGATATTCTGAAAAATTCAATAAATTATATGAACAAAATCAATCTTTCACACGAATTTTTCATATTCATGAATTAAAATGATTATCTGAAGATGAAATAAATAATTTCTATACAACTATCTTTTCAATGTATGACATTAAAATAGAAGATTTTGCTTTGGAAAATATGATTAGATATTCTTCAGGCATGCCTACAATGATGCAGGAAATTGGGGATGCTACTTTTTGGAAGAATATGGATAATTATATTGATAAAAAAGATTCTTTGTTAGGCATTATTGATGCAGGTCATAGAATTGGTTTAAAATATTTGCAGCCATTATTGGATAAAAAAATTAGGAGTGAAAATTATTTGTCTTTATTCAAAAAAATCGGCAAAGAGCTAGCTGCAATTCCTGAAGGTACATTTACCAAGAGAACATTTTCAAATGTTTTAAATGAATCTGAATCCACTGTATTCAAGGATTTTATCAGCAGATCTAAAAAATTAGGTATCATTGAACTTACAAGTTCTAAAAAACAAGGAGAATATCAGTTTACTAATCCTTTATATCCAATATATTTCTTCATTCTAACTATTAATGATGAATAATAACTGATACTTATTCATAAAATTTAAATATTTTCAATTAAAAACTTTTTTTTAATGTTTACTGTAGCTAACGGAATTATTTTAAGAGGTCTGAATCTCAATCCAATCAAGGCCAATATTGTTGTTGATGATGGAATAATCATAGAAATTTCTCAAAATGCCCTGGAGGGCAGGATTATTGACGTTGATGGTGCAATAGCATGTCCTTCCTTTTTAAACGGTCATACTCATATTGGTGACTCAATAATTAAAGATGAAGGATATGGATTATCCTTGGGTGAGATGGTAAAGCCTCCTAATGGAGTTAAGCATCGCGCTTTAGCCTCTGCTGAAGATGAGGATGTCATTGAAGCAATGAAAAAGACTATGTGGGAAATGGTTAAATCAGGTACCACTCATTTCATTGATTATCGTGAAGGTGGCATCAATGGAGTAAAACTTTTAAGGCAGGCTTCAAAAGACATTCCGATTACGCCTATAATTCTTGGACGTGACGACAGTTTCTATGGCGATGATCCCGATTTATTTGAAGTTAGAAAAGCTATCCGTAAATTATTGAAAATAGCTGACGGTATTGCTCCAAGCGGATTTGGTGAGATTAGCGATGATGTTGCAAATCTGATTGTTGAAGAGTGCAAAAAAGCAGGTAAAATTTCATCCATTCATGTTGCAGAGTCTGAGTCTACACAAATTGACTCTTTAGCCAAATTCAATAGGACAGAAATCGAGCGAGGTGTCAGTTCTAATTTCAGTCAGCTGGTTCACTGCACTAATCCTAAAAACAATGATTTGGATTTGATTAAAAATTCCGATGCCAATATTGTTGTCTGTCCCAGAGCCAATGCAACATTGAATGTGGGCATCGCTCCTTTAAATGAAATGTTAAAAAGAGGCATTAAGCTAATTTTAGGAACAGACAATCTAATGCTCAATTCACCAAATATGTTCAGGGAATTGGAATTCACGCTTAAACTAATGTCTGTTACATATAATGATTATTTAGATTCATGTGAACTTCTAAAAATGGCAACTACAAATGCCTGTCATTTTAATTTTGGCAAATCATATATTGAAGTTGGTCAGGTTGCAGAGTTTAATGTCATTGAAAGTTTTTCTAAAAATCCTCATTTATCAGTAATAAATCGTTCAGAAACAAAAAATATATTATATACTATTAATAAAAATATACACCAATAATATATTGAACATATAGAGTCATATATTATTGGAGATGGAAATATGTACAAGAAGATTTTAGTCCCAACAGATGGGTCTGAATTTGCAAAAAAAGCACAATTACATGCTTTATTTTTAGCAAAAGTTACTGGTGCTGAAATTATTGCATTAAGTGTATCAGAAAATAATTTTATTAACGGGATTTCCTTAAACGATGAAGTAGAACAATTAAATGAAATATTAAAAGATCGTTGTGAAGAAGATCTTAAACAATTTGAAGACATGAATGAAGAAGATGTAAAGATAACTCCTATTATCAAAGAGGGGTCTCCTGCAAAATCCATATTGGATGTGGCCTCTGAACAGGGGGTTGATTTAATTGTCATAGGCAGTTCTGGAAAATCTGGTTTTGATAGATTTATTTTGGGCAGTGTTAGTGAAAAGGTTGTTCATGCCGCTAAATGCCCAGTATTAATTGTACATTAATTTAATAATTATTTAATAATTATATTATTAAGGTGTTTTTAATGTTAGTTAAAAGAGTAATGTCTAAAAAAGTTGTTAGTGTTTCCG
>JAFUBV010000247.1 GCA_017460025.1 Methanobrevibacter sp.
TACAAATAAAAATATACTATAAAGTGTTATTACATAACGGAAGAAATTTAATGGACCCAATGTATAGAATAGGAGAAGCTCTTATTGGAGACGGCCCGGAATTAGCACACATTGATTTATTAATTGGTGACAAATTCGGCCCTGTTGGTCAAGCTTTCGCTAATGGATTATCCAACCTTTCAGTTGGTCACACTCCATTAACCAGCGTAATCAGACCAAACTTAATGACTAAACCAGCTACTTTAATTATTCCTAAAGTAACTGTTGGTGATTTAGACGATGCTAGTAAAATATTTGGACCTGCACAAACTGCTGTTGCAAGAGCAGTAGCTGATGCAGTAGAAGACGGATACATTCCAAAAGATATTGTTGAAGATATTGTAATCAATGTAAGTGTTTTCATTGATCCTTCAGCTAAAGATTACAGAAAAATCTATCAATATAACTATGGAGCAACCAAATTGGCTATCAGAAGAGCAATGGAAGGATATCCTTCAATCGATAAAGTTCTCGCAGAAAAAGACCGTGGAACTCACCCAATTATGGGATTCAGAGTACAAAAACTTTGGTCTCCACCTTACTTACAAGTTGCTCTTGACTTAGACAGTAAAGAAGCTATGGCTAAAATCCTCGGTGACTTACCTGATAAAGAAAGAGTACTTATTGAAGCAGGTACACCACTCGTTAAAAAATTCGGTGTCGGTGTAGTTGAAGATATTAGAGCACTTCGTCCATCCGCATTTATCATTGCAGATTTAAAAACTTTAGATGTTGGACGTGTAGAAATTAAAATGGCAGCTGACGCAACAGCTGATGCAGTAGCTATTTCCGGACTCGGTACTATTGAATCAATCAAGAAAGCTATTCATGAAACCCAAAAACAAGGTATCTATGCTATCTTGGATATGATGAATGTAGCTGACTTTGAAGAAAAATTATCACAATTGCCTGATGATTTAAAACCGGATATAGTATTATTACACAGAAATGTTGACCTCGAAACTTACAAAGCTGAAAAAGGTGAAGATGTAAGTGAAATGACTGAATGGGGTAACATCAAAAAGATTAAAGAAATCCTTGGCGGTGGCCTTATCGCAGTAGCTGGAGGAATCACTCCGGATAATGTTGAAGAAGCTATCGAAAAAGGTGCAGATGTAATTATTGCAGGAAGATACATTATCGGTTCAAGAGATGTCAGAAGATCTGCTCAAGACTTCTTAGCACACTTCCCACCTGACCCTGATAATATGAGACTTGCAATGGATGAAGACGAACAAGTAAATTAGATTAATTTCTAATTTATTTTTCTATTTTTTTTTAAGAGGTTTTAAAATGGGTTTTTGTAATTCTTGCGGAAGACCTATCGTAAAGGAAGATTATGGCACTAATGAAGATGGTAGTTTAAATACTGAATTTTGTAAATATTGTTTCCATGACTGTAAATATACAGAACCTGACATAACATTTACTGAAATGATTGTCCGCAAATCAAAAGAGATGATGGAAAAAAATCCAAGATTGCCAGAAACTACTGCAACAGGCATTACAACAACATTCATTCCTGGCCTTAAAAGATGGAATCCTGAATTTAAGGATGATTATCAGTTTTAATTTTCTTTATTTAAAATAAATTCTTTAACTTTATTGGCGATATATTCGTCACGACTTTTTGTTGTTTTTAAGATATATAATTCTTCTTCTAAACTATTGTATTTATCAACTAAATCATTATAGTCAAGGCGTAATTCGTCGTAGTCTTTTTCAAGATTTTCATTTTCTTCGAATATTTCAGCATAACTTGTTTTAGTATTAAGATTTTCCTGTTTCAGCTGATCGTATTTATCACTAACTTTAGCATAACTGTCTTTAATGTCAGCATGTTCTTCTCTCAAATTGGAGCATTTATTTTTGAGATTTTTATTTTCTTCTTTAATACTTGAATATTTGGTTTTCAGATTTTCATTTTCTATTTTCATATTCACGTATTTATTTTTCAGATTTTCATTCTCTTCAATCAATCTTGAATGTTTGGTTTTAATATTTTCATTTTCTTCTTTCAATAGGGCTATGGAGTCATTTTTTGTTTCTTTAGTGATATTTTCCAAAGTATGTATTTCATTTTCTTTTGCATGAAGCTCTTCTTTAAGGTCTTCAATGATTTTTTCATATTCTGAGGAATTTTCATTGTTAAGTGCTTGCTCCAATTTTTCCACTTCCATAATATATAAATAATTAGCCACTTTTACAGAA
>JAFUBV010000248.1 GCA_017460025.1 Methanobrevibacter sp.
ATCAAATGACAATGAAACCTTTGAAATAGTCGAAAAAACAAAAGCAGATCCTAAACTGGAATTAACAGTTGAAGACACATTAATAAAAGTCACATTAAATGAAAGCGCAACAGGCGATGTAATAATCACCATAGGAGATATCTCATTCATCAAAGAAGCCAGCACTCTTATAACAATCAATGCCAGCGAATATTTAACCAACGGCACTTACGATGTTAAAGTAGCATATGCTGGTGATGAAAAATTTACTAATGATACCAAAACAGGCAGTGTTACTATTCCTGAAGAAGAAGTAATAGAACCTAAAGATGTTAATCTTAAGTTAACTGTTGAAGACACTGTCATTACTGTTTCATTGAATGATACTGCTACTGGTTTAGTCATTATAACTGTTGGTGATATTTCATTTGTTCAGGACGCTGGTGAATTAACCCCAATCGATGTCAGCGAATATTTAACCAACGGCACTTATCCTGTTGAGGTTACTTACGTCGGTGATGAGGTATTTGCTAATGCTAGTGAAACTGGTGAACTAACAATTCCTGATGAACCTGTAGTTGAACCTAAGGATGCTAATCTTAAAGTTGATGTTAAAGATACAGTTGTCACTGTTTCATTGAATGATACTGCTACTGGTTTAGTCATTATAACTGTTGGTGATATTTCATTTGTTCAGGATGCTGGTGAATTGGCTCCTATTGATGTCAGCGAATATTTAACCAACGGCACTTATCCTGTTGAGGTTACTTACGTCGGTGATGATGTATTTAGTAATGATACTAAGACTGGTGAGCTAACAGTTCCTTCCGAACCTGTAGTTGAACTTAAAGATCCTGAATTAAAATTTGTTGCATTTGAAGATAATGAAGCTATTATTTCATTAAACAAAAACGCTACAGGACTGGTTCTTGTTTCAATTAATGGCGGATGGATTAACAATTTCTATGAATGTGACGGCAATGACATCTACATTTATGTGCCTGATGATTCTGAAACCATTGATGTAGTTTATCTCGGTGATGAAATATTTAAAAACGCTACAATAAGCTTTACTTATGAAGCAGCAGAACTTGAAAATGCTAACCTAAAAGCAACCGCAGAAAACACAACAATAACCATAACTGTCGATAAAGATGCTACTGGATATGTTTATGTGGATGTTGATGGTAAAGGATTCTATGCTGAACTCAATGACGGAAAAGCTGTGATTGATGTTATTGGTTTGGGCGCTGGCAATTATACTGCTAGTGTTACTTACGCTGGTGATGACAATTTCGCTAATGATAGTGCCAGTGTTGTTATTAGTGTTTCTGAAGAGTCTGTTGAGAATGATACTAATGTTAGTGAGCCTGTTGTTCCTGATATGGGTGTAAATGTAACTAACTCAACTATTAGTGTTGAGTTGCCTGCTGATGCTACAGGTTATGTGCTTGTAGATGTTAATGGTACTGGTTATTATGCTCCTGTTAAAGATGGAAAAGCTGTGATTGATATTATTGGTTTAGATGCTGGTAGTTATCCGGTTAATATCATGTATGTGGGTGATGATAAGTATTCTGGTTCTAATGCTACTGATACTGTTGTAATCTCAAAAGAAGAGGATAAACCTGCTGAAAATGAAAGTAAACCTGTTGATAGTGAAGCTAAAATAAATGTATCTGAAGATGCAGTTTCTATTGAGTTACCTGAAGACGCTACCGGTTACATGCTTGTTGATGTTGACGGTACTGGATACTATGTTCCTGTTAAAGACGGTAAAGCTACTTTGGATTTACCTGAATTAGCTTCTGGTAATCATACTGTAAGCGTTACCTACACTGGTGATAAGAAATACGCTCCTGCTAATTCAACTCAAACTGTTGAAGTTGAACTCAAGGAATCTATTGTTTCTCAAGACTTGACTAAGGTTGAAAGGGCTCCTGACAGGTTTGCAGCTACTTTCCTTGATGAAAACGGTAATCCATTGGCTAACGCTAATGTGACATTCGACGTTAACGGTGCGGTTTATACCAGAACTACTGATGCAAACGGTGAGTCCTCAATTGCAATCAACTTAATTGCAGGTAACTACACTATCACTTTAACCAACCCTGCTACCGGTGAGGTTAAAACCAATAATATTGTTGTTTTATCCAGATTTGCTGAGGATGCTGATCTTGTAAAATACTACCGCAACGACTCACAATACGTATTGAAATTGTTGGATGATGACGGTAACCCTGCAAAAGCAGGTGAAATTGTAACCTATAACATCAACGGTGTATTCTACAACCGTACAACCAACGCTACTGGACATGTGCAGCTAAACATCAACCTGCAGCCTGGTGAATATGTAATCACTGCAATCTATAAAGGCTGTCAAGTTGCTCACAAGGTCACTGTACTTCCTGTTTTAACTGCAACTGACTTAACCAAAAAATTCGGTCAATCAGGCGCATTCGAAGCAAAATTAGTTGACGGTCAAGGAAAAGCATACGCAGGTAAAAATATCGGATTCAACATCAACGGTGTATTCTACAACAGAACAACCGATGATAACGGTGTTGCTAGATTAAACATTAATTTATTGCCTGGCGAATACGTGATTACTTCAAGTTACGGCCAAGCTCTAGCTTCCAACAAAGTAACCGTAACCGCATAGGCACGAGAAGTTTCAATATAAAACTTCTCACTTTTTTTATTTTTCATATACATTACGCAATTTAACTTTCCTATTTTCAATTCATTAATTAATAATTTCATAATATTCATCAATTATTTTAATATTATTCGATAAAGCACTAATTATATTGATGGTTATTTTAATTAAAATGTATCTTTTGCATCGTGTAATATTTCATTCTAAAACATTTAATTTTGAAATAGTTTGGGACGGTTTTTCGGTTAAAAAAATAAGAAATTGAAAGAAAAATAATTCTTTCAATTTAGAAGTATCTTTCTAAAATGCCTTCTAAGATTTTGTAGTGACGACCTTCGTCTTTGGAACTTTCTCTGAAGAAATCAGCAGCGGTTTCAATTCCAGCTTCTTGAGCTTTTTCAGAAGCTTCTCTTTTTTCAGCGTTAGCCATTTTTTCTCCGCCCATCATCCATTCAATGTTAGCTTTGAGGTCATCTTTGATGATTCCGTTCATTTCACAGAATCTTGCTGCATGTTCAGCTTCTTCCCATGCTAATCTTTTGAATACTTCAGCTAATTCCCCGTAACCTTCTCTGGAAGCCTGTCTGGACATTGCTAAGTATATACCTACTTCGTTGGTTTCTCCTTCAAAGTTTCCTGCTACAAATTTTTCTACAGGAGTTCCTTTTGTAATTCCTATTTCATGTTCGTATTTTACCATAATACACATCTCCAATAAATTTATTTATAATTCTTTACAAGCTTGTGCTAATTTTTTACCTAATTCGTAGCTTGCTTCGTTTTCGTCATCAGTTGGTATGAAGTAAATTTCTTGAGTGTCGATAACATCAAATCCGCAGTTACCTAATTCTTCAGCGAGTTTTGCAGGAGCTCCTCCTCTTCCACCCATGGAACCAAAGGTAACAGCTTTTCTTTCAATACCTGTTCTGTTGAATAAAAGACCTTTTAAGTAGTACATGATGTCTCCAATACTTGGGTATGGTACATCGTTAATGGTTGGGTCTCCGATTGCAACTCCTTTACTGGTTAAGATACTTTTAACAATTTCTGATCTTTCATCTTCGTGTAAGAAGAAGATTTCAACATCGTATCCTTCAGAGATTGCACCTTCAGCAATTTCGTGAGCCATGGTTTGGGTTGAGTAGTGCATTGTGTCGTAGATGATAGTGATTTTGTCTTCACATACACCTGTTGCCCAATTTTGGTATGCTCCGATAATTTGCATTGGGTCAGTCCAGATTTGACCGTGGGATGGTGCGATAACTTTGATTTGTTCAAGTAATCCTAATTCTACTACTTCATTTAATTTTTTAAGTACTAATTTTGAAAGTGGGGTAATTAAGTTTGCGTAGAATTTTTGAGCAGCATCCATTAACACATATTCAGGAATTTCGTCACTGAATCTTTTGGTGTAACATAAGTGTTGACCAAATGCGTCGTTAGGGAATAAGATACCTGTATCGTCAGCAAGTAATGTAAACATACTGTCAGGCCAGTGGAGTAAGAATGCATCTAAGAATGCTAAGGTTCTTCCACCAACATCTAATGTGTCTCCGGTTCCTACAGTAATGAATTCAGCACCTTCTAATTTAGGGTAGTGTTTTAAAAGTCCTTTAACTGCAATTTCGGTACAGTAAATTGGTGCTTCAGGGAATCTTTTGTGTAAGTCATATAAAACACCGGAGTGGTCTTTTTCAACGTGGTTTTGGATGATGTAGTCAACTTTTACATCTCTTCCTTCTTGTGCGAAAGCATCGTCAATACGTGCCATCATTTCAGCGGTTTTTCCAGGGTAAGCATTATCGATTATTGCTACTTTGTCTTCTCCAAATACAATATATGCATTGTATGTGGTTCCATCTAAGGTGTATCCGTGGTAGCTTCTTAAATCCCAGTCAAGAACACCAATCCAGTATACTCCTTCAGCTATTTTTTGAGCATTAGCCTTCATAATATATTCCTCAATTAAATTTGTTTGAATTCATACGAATGACATATGAATTTATAATATTTATGTTAAAGTAAATATATATAGATTATGTTTTCATGAACTGTTCGTTTTTTTCACTGAACATTAACTAGGATATTTCTCTTTTTTTAGGGATTTTCTATTTATTTGTCTATTTTTTAGTTAATTTTATTAACCTTAAAAATTAAAATCTTTTATAAAGAGGTGCAAAATGGCTGATGAAAAACCAATACAAATTTTCTCTAATCCTGAAAAAAATATTGGCGTAAATGTTGTTAAAAGTCCTGTAAAACTTACAATTCTGGAAATGCTTAGGGGCAGCGAAATGGAATTTGATGAAATTGTTTCAAATACAGGCAAATCAAAATCTACAGTTTCTGTTCATTTAAAAAGTTTAAGGGAATCAGGAATCGTTTCATTCAAGATGCATCCTGAAGATAATAGAAAAAAGATTTTTTATATTAATTCTAAATATTTGGGTTCTGTTAACCTATCAGAACAGAAAGAAATTGAAGAAACCCAAAAAGATTATTTAATAGATAATATTATCAATGACGATGGAGATTTCACTGTTTTACTATTCCATACATTAAGATCCATGCTTATTCAGGAGGGCATTAATATTGACCCTGTTCTACAGGCAACAGGGGTACGTATAGGCAGGTCTATTTTTGATTCATTGTATGATGACGATCTGGATATATTTTTGGAAAATATCGCTTCATTTTGGGAAGCTAAAGGTTTAGGAAGGATTTCCTTTGAGGTTGGAGATATTATAAAAATCACTGCTCTTGACTGTTTTGAATGTCAATTATTACCAAAAACAGGTAAACCGGCATGTTTTTTAGATACAGGAATTTTTGAAGCCCTATTCTCAGAATACTTTAATTCACCTGTTAATGTAATTGAAATTCAATGTTATACTATGGGTGATGGAAAATGTGTTTTTGAAGTTGAACCCTTCAATTAAACTCAATCATCCAATTTAATGATTGTAGTTGTGAGATATGGTTTATCTTTTGAAAATCCATCAATTATTTCTTCATTTTCACGAGTACAGTTTTGAACTGAATAAATATCTTTTGTACGTTTGTTGTTTTCTATTTTTAGCTCTAGTTTTCTCATGTTTCTGGATGCTTTCATTAATGCTATTGCATTACTATATTCCATAACATCATCCAATCTATCGTCAATTTTTGGAACAACAGATAAAATATTGTTTTGCTCCACTAATGCCTCATTACGTGCAGCAGCGCAGGCAGTGAATGATGTAATTCCAGGTACTGTTTCTATTTCATAAGCTCCTTTCAATTTCTTTTGAACATATGAGTATGTGCTGAATATTGATGGGTCTCCAAGTGTTATGAATGCCACATCACGGCCCGTATCTAAATATTGGGCAATCAATTCAGATGCGGATGTCCAGACCTCTTCAAGCTTATTTTTATCTTCAATCATAGGAAATATTGGTTCTACTAACATTAATTTTTTGTAATCTTTTCTTTTTTCAATTATTGGTTTAACAATAGAAAGTGCGATACTTTCATTTTCTTTTGATGATTTCGGTGAAAAAATAACCGGAACACTTTCTAGAATTCTTGCGGCTTTCAAAGTTAATAATTCTGTGTCTCCTGGTCCAACACCAATTCCAAATAATTTTCCTCTTTCAGTCATATTATCACTTATAAATATTTCTTTTCAAATGCTCTTATATAATTTATTTATAGTATACTATACTAATATATTTTTGATGTCAAATTCTATGTTTTGTCCAAATTGTGGTATGCTTAAAAGCAATTGTATCTGTAAACATAAAACTTCTGTTGAAAATGAGGAGTCTACTAGTCTATTTAGTTTTTCCAAGCCTCAAACGTCTTCAATATTGGATGATGAGATACAGGAATCATATTCAATTGAAGACCATAAGATGCAGGTCAACAGATTTCTTGAACTTAAGGATTTGTATCCGAATATAGATGATGAAATTATTGAGAATTTTCCATTTTATGAACCGAGATTCGGACAGCTTGAGATTATTCAAGATATTGATGATGCAATTAAGCAAGGCTATAAGTATATTATTTTGGAAGCAGGTACAGGTACAGGTAAGTCTGCAATAGCAACGACACTGGCTAAAATGTATGGTTCTGCTTATATTCTTACAATGACAAAGCAATTGCAGTCACAATATAGTGATGAATTTGAATTCCCTCTGGTTAAGGGAAGATCTAATTTTTCCTGTTTGCATGATGGTCTTGATGTAACCTGTGATATGGGTGCCTGTAAGACTTCTCCTACTTCCAGCAACTTCTTTTGTGAGTTTGGTGTTGCTAAAAATCCAACATTGGATGCTGAACTTGCTTTTGAAGATTCTTTCGGTGGAGCTGTATTTTACCAGTCACCTGCCCATTGTCATTATTGGGAACAGAAAACAAATTCCATCAATTCTCCAATAACTTTAATGAATTATGATTATGCTATAGCAGAGCTGAATTATGTAAAGCATTTCGGTACTCGTTCATTGCTGATACTGGACGAAGCTCATAATATAGAATCCAAACTGATGAATACGATGGAAGTCAATATCTATAATCACCGTCTGGAAAAGGACATTAGTAAAGTTATTTCTAAAGAAACGCTTAAAGATGGTGAGCTTCAGGATTGGATTATGGAAATTTCAGCTATTTCAGAGTCATATGAAGACATTGACATTAAGGATTTATCTAAAAATAAGGCCGATAGAATCAGATCTACAATATCAAGACTCAAAGTACTTAAGAAAAATCTTGAAAGTGAGCCTGAAAACTGGGTCATTGACAGTGATGAAAATGGAGTTTCATTCAAACCGTTAAGGGTTCATCATTATGCTAAGGATAGCTTACTTAAGTACGGTGATGTTGTAATTTTCATGAGTGCAACCATCCTGTCAAGCAATTTGTTTTCAAAATGGCTGGGATTATCTCCTGATGAAGTTTATCATATTAAGGTGGACAGTCCATTTACAAAAGAAAAAAGACCTATTATTTTGAATTTGGTAGGAAAAATGTCTAAAAATAGAATTTCCAAGACAGCTCCTAAGACCATTCCAATATTAAAAGAGATTCTTGAAAGACATAAGGATGAAAAGGGGCTGATTCATACTAATAGTTACAAGTGTCAGCATTTCATTAATAATAATTTGATTAACTCAAGATTAATTTCACATAATTCTGATAACAGGGAAAGAATTCTTGATTATTTCGAAAAAGATGAAAATCCTTTAGTTCTGGTATCCCCTTCAATGAGTGAGGGTGTTGATTTGCCTTATGATAAATGCAGATTTCAGGTAATTTATAAAATACCTTTCCCATATCTCGGTGACAAGCAAATTAACATGCGCAGAATAAAAGATCAAAAATGGTATGCATATAAAACGGTAATGACTCTAATGCAGGCTTATGGTCGTGGAATGCGTGCTGAAGATGATTATTGCTACACATATATTTTGGATTCTGATATTAATATGGTGTTAAAAAGCCCAATTTACAGGTCACTGGTACCTGACTTTTTCAAAGAAGCTGTTGTAAGAGTTAAAAAATAACGGACCTGGAGGGATTTGAACCCCCGATTTCAGGATCCGAAGTCCTGTGTCATTCCTGACTAGACCACAGGCCCATATAAATATTATTTATTTTTCATTTTCAAGGTCTTCAACATTAGCAAAAATCTCATCAATGGACTCTCCATCAAGCTGAGCTTGTTCGTAGTCTTTTTCTTCAATTTCTTCTTTAATAAGACCTTTATTATCATCAGACTTTTCACGTGCTGGAGGAAGATCTTCAACATTAATTTCTTCTTCAACACTTTCTTTTTCATCAGATTTATGGATGCTTTTTGAAAATGAGTTTTTGAGATTATTTTTGAGCTCGTTCATGTTGAACTCGCCAATCTTGTATGATTCTTTATCTAAAGGAATATTGCTTTTTGGGATGGTTGGTTCTTCTTTTTTGGTTTCAACTTTATTTAAAGTTTCTCTTTCCTTTTCAATATCATTTATAGATTCCATCATGGAATCGAATGGTGTCTTAAAGTTGAATATTTTAAAGATTCCGTAAATAAGTAATAATATTCCAATAATTAATAAAATAACTACTAAAAAGTGATTTTCACCGGAAACAACATTATCAATTATTCTGTCTGTGCCTGAATTGAAAACTATGATTGATGCAACAATAAATATGACTCCAAGTATTGAACTGATAATTGCTAAGATTGGCTTTTCGCCTATTTTAATGTTTACAAGATTATCGAAGTTTTCACTGATGTCATCATCAAAACCGGATGGCTTGTTAATGGTCTGTGATTTTTCATCCAGTTCTTCATTAATGTCTGCTTCAATAATAAAATTTTCATCAATTTCAGCATCATCATCTAAATTAAGAGCGTAAGGAGTGTCTTTTCCAGGACGATAGATGTATTCATCATCAATTTCAAATTCTTCATTAGTTTCATTTAAGAAATTGATTAATTCTTCATCTTCTTCGAATTCTTCTTCATCGCCCTGTTTAATTTCTAATTTTTCATTATTGTCTTCTTCGGACATGTGATCAATCATGTCCCTTAAATTAGAAATCCTCTGCTCTTTTTCTTTAGAATCTTTCATAGCATTTCCTCTTAATCATAATCTCTCCATTTATGACCACAGCTAGCGCACTCAAAAAATCTTGTAGGTGCTTCATCTGCACTACGGGTTTGTTTGAGTTCGTAATATGCTTTTTTGTGACCACATTTAGGACATACCTCATTAATTTGTGATCTTAAATCTTCAGCTTCGCCCATATCTACAACGCCTTGTTTTTCTGTTAATTTTTCTGAAACAGAATATTCATTTTTGTCTGAAGCTAAATCTTTTGTAAATCCACAAGCACATTCAAGTTTATTATCATTAGGAAGTAACATTGCTCCACATTCTGGGCAAAATTCCATTATATCAACCTCTTGTTTTTCTTCATTCTATTGTTAATTTTTTTTTTAAATTATTTAAAGTTATACTTTTTCTTAATATTATTTTTCACCTAGAAACGGAATTTAGGCAATCATTAATAATTTTTTCATGATCAAAAGCAAGATTTATTTTTTCCAAATCTTTTTTTGTGAAAATGTTTATATCACATGCATCGTCTGCTGCTTTCATCTCATCCATATTTCCCCTTGCGGCATATGCAATGGATATTGTATGTCTTCTAGGGTCTCTATTCGGGTCTGAATAAACCCCAACCAGATGCTTTAGCTCAACTTTTATGCTGGTTTCTTCTAGAGCTTCCCTTACGGCAGCATCTTCAACGCATTCGTTATAATCTACAAATCCCCCAGGCAACGCCCAAAAATCCTTATATGGATCATTTTTTCTTTTGATTAATATGAAATTCAAATCATCATCAAAAATAAAAATGTCTGTCGTCACACTGGGATTTTTATATTTTCCCATATTATCACATAAAAAAATAGAAATAAAATATTGAAGTTATAAGTTTTCTTCAATAAGTTGTTTAAAAGATTCACTTTCTTTTTTGAGCTCTTCAGCAGCTCTTTTTAAAGCGTCTTTTGGGTTTGCGCCATTAGTCTTAATGGTCATTATAGG
>JAFUBV010000249.1 GCA_017460025.1 Methanobrevibacter sp.
AAATTATTTTTTTTATATGTTTAGTTTTTATTTAGGATTTATTTAACTTTTTATATACTTTTTCTTATTTAATAGTAATTATTCCCTATTTTTTTAATCAACTTTAAATAAAATTAATGTCATATATAATTTTGGTGTTATGATGAGAGTGGAAAAGGAATATAGACAACTGGAAGGTATAGATGAAATTCGTATTTTTAATGCAAGCCAAAAGGACTTTTACAGGCCAACTCGCCAGGAGTTTGAGGTCGATGATCTTCCCCTTCAGAAGCTTTTAAACAATATTCCTGTTGAAATCCATTCTTTAGCTCCTTTTAATGATGGTGAAGATTTCATTATTGAAAAGGTTGGGGATTTTACTTTAAATAAATATGATTGCACTCAAAAAGATGTTAAAGGCAGACTGTTAAGCAAGATTTCACCGGGATTTTATGAAATACTTCATGATGAGCTGCTTGAGGTCTATCACAATCATAACATTAAAAGAATACGATTCGTTTACTATTACAAAAATAAGTTGGCAAAGCTGAGTCAGGCAAAGATACTTTTCGAAAAGGGAAGAATCTTTATCACATCAAATAATATAGATACAAGAATAAGCAGCCGTGTTGATTTGGAATATAGGAATTTTAATGAGGATAAATCAGACATTATAGAGAATTTTTCACAAACAGGCAGCTATTACAACATCAACGGCAAGTATACATGGTCTCAGGGAATATTCAATATTATAAATCGTGCAAAAGAGGATTCTGATGACTATTACAATATAGTTTTTGATTTGGTAATACCTGAAGACAGACAGATTGTCAATAAGATTTTTGAAAAGACAAATAAGCAAACCGCTCAATTTGAAGAAATAATCAGAATCAAAACTGATAACGGTATTTTAAAAACCATACATATTAATATATATTCATATTTCGATGAAAGCGGAATTATCATACGTCAGGGTCTTATAAATGACATAACCAATTATTCAGGGGAAGATTTCACAAAGCCTGTTGATTTTCTCTTAAACGGTTTTAAGAACAGTAAAAAATTGGCTTTATTGGTTGAACCTCTAAATGCTAAGCAATTCAAGTTCTCCAAAGGATTTTATACTCTGATTGGTATTGATTCCGACAAGTATTATCATTCCAAAGCTATTCTGGACAATATTGTTGAAAAAGACACGGTTGAGCGAATAAACAAACTGCTTAAAGGTGAAATCAATAAGTTCGATGAAACTTTCTCATATTATATTGATGGCGATGCAAACAACAGAAAGTTTGTGGACTTATATATTGAACGCTTTGAATACGGCAATACCATTCACAGCATAGGATTTCTAACAGACATAACCGAAGAAAAGGAAAATTATGAACAGCTCATCATATCAAATGACCAAAGGCTGGTTTTAATAAAAGAAATTCATCATAGGGTGAAAAATAACCTTCAGGTTTTAAACAGTTTCCTTAACCTTGAAAAAAGGGCATATAGGGATAATCCTGATTTGATAATTGAGCATATGCAAACCCGTCTTTCTTCACTTGCACTGCTTCATGAAAAAACATATAACTCAAGGGATTTCAAGAATATCAATCTTAAAGATTACCTTCTTGACCATGACAGACAGACAATGAATCTGGTTGATTCAATCAATCCTATTGAATTTGAAACATACATTGATGAAGACTTGAATTTATCAATTGAAGTCATCACTCCATTGCTTTTGATTGTGGATGAGATAACAATGAATGCGGTAAAGCATGCGTTTCCGGATGCATCAGCCAACAATAAGATAATCAAATCAATTAAAAGCCTTGATGATGGAATGGCTGAGTTAATCATAAAGGACAATGGTGTCTGCATGAAAGATATAAACCAAATAAGCAAACATTTAGGCTGTGAAATAATAAAAAGCCTCACTAAACAGTTGGGAGGAAAAATCAGCCTTATTGAACAGGAAAAAGGAACCGGATACAAGCTGGTTTTCACAAATGAAATGGAACATACCATTGAATAACTGATTATAATGCCAGAAAAAACGATTGATGAATTAAGATCAATTCAAAAAGACACAGAAAACTGAAAGAAAA
>JAFUBV010000250.1 GCA_017460025.1 Methanobrevibacter sp.
ATATATACCATCTTCAAAAAAGTTATCATATTTTCCACTAAATGGTGCTTCTGTCATAGCAAGCTGTGTTATTTCATACTCTTTTCTAGTTAAGTGGTCGAATTCTTTATCATCAATTTGATTTAAATCAACATGACAATAGCCCTGCGGATTTTTTTCAAGGTACTTCTGATGATAGTCCTCGGCGTGATAGAATCCGTAAATCTCATGAGCCTCAACAGCAATCTTTTTTCCCAGCTGCTTTTGCTTTTGATTTAAAAATTTAATCACGGGACTTCTCTGTGAAGGCTCCTGCCAATAGATGCCTGTTCTATACTGTGTTCCGATATCGGCGCCCTGACGGTTAACGGCAAATGGATCAATGATTTTGAAATACTCTTCCAGTATCTCTTCAAGGGATATGATTTCGGGGTTGAATGTTACCTTAACGCATTCAGTGTGACCTGTTTTACCACTGCAGACGCTTTCATATGTGGGGTCGTGGGTTTTCCCGTTGGCATATCCAACTTCAGTTACATTGACTCCTTTGAGTCTTGAGATGTATGCTTCAACACCCCAGAAGCAACCCCCTGCCAAATAGATAATTTGTTGAGATTTGTACATAATTATAATTATCTAACTATCATTTAAAAAACTTTATATGAATTAAAAAACTTATTTTAATATAAGTATTGGAGGAATTTAATGTTTTATTCAACAATAATGAAAATTGATTCAATTGACAGATTAAGAGATATCAGAGATGCATTACTTGTAGAACAAGGTATTAATCCAACCCGTCAAGGAGAACAAGCTATTAAAGTTGTAGTTGAAAGAATTGACGAAATTCAAACTACATTAGACAAATCCGCTTCCAGAAATAAAAAGTGATTTTAGTGATAAGATTAGTTACTGGCCGCAGACGTTTGCTTAGAAAAAGAATGTATAAGGCACCTCATGAAAGGCAAAGAAACACCTATTTTCGTGAGAACAAAAGCGTGAAAAAACATTTTCAAAATGATTATATTAATCAGGAAAGAATTTATACTAAACGCAGGCCAACAAGAGAAGCTGTATCTGGATTTAAGATGTCATACAGATATAGGTATTTAAAATAATCTAAAAAAAAAGATGAAGAAGAAGATGAAGAGCTATAGCTCCAAAATTTCTTCTTTAGTAATTATCTTATTTTCGCTGTGAATATTCAAGATTAAACCTGAAAACTCATCATCATTTTTTGCAAGCTCCTTAAACAAGTCAACGGATACTTCACAAGGCTTGTAGTCTATGATTTCTAAATATTCAAAGCCTTTTTAATAGTTTTCCATATCGGAAAAAACAATTATTTTAAAGTCATCCAGTTTTCCCATTACAAGGAAATCCTTTTCATGATCTTCACCTAAGGCAGGGCATATGAACTTCATATATTTCCCTCCGTATCCATTCTGAAGTTTTGGGAATGTGGGTTGATGACTATTCCTTTGAAGTATTCGTCATTTTCTCCCAGTTGCCTGATGTCATCAGCAGAAAAGACCTTTTGGGATAATGTTTCAAGGAATAGTTTGGATATCTTTTCACAGCCTTCATCATATTGGCATGCATCAGTAAAGACCGGAATGACATATTCCTTGGATTTTTCGGTCAATGTGAATTTAACCGGGAAGTCTTTTTCATCAACAGGAGCTAAATAGACTTCACTTGGGTATGTTCTTTTGATATTGATTTTCACGCCATCAAGCTCTGAAGCTGATTCCTTTTTAACTCTTTTTAAAATGGTTGCGTATAAATCAATAAAATCTTTCATCTGGCTTTTGCAGCCACCTTCACCGGTTTTTTTATAATATTCGTAATCTTTAAGTTGCATACTATTCGTCACAGCAGTCGTGTACAGTTTCAGCAAATACTATAAATCCGTTGTCCGGCGCATTGATTGCAAGTCCCAGGAAATCTTCATCTTCGGAGTAGGATGCGACAATGTCTGCTCCGGTTGCTTTGTCAAATTCGAATTCTCCACTTCCTTCCTGTTGTGAGAAGAATTCAACAGCTTTTTGTGCTTCCTCTTCGCTGGTGTAAACTGGCAGGAAGTAGCTTTCATCG
>JAFUBV010000251.1 GCA_017460025.1 Methanobrevibacter sp.
AATCACTTCATAATGTTAAAAAAATGTAATGAAGTGAGATTTCAAGTGTAAATCTCCTCACGAAATCCCACTAATTCCATACTCAGATTAAAATCTTTTTACAAAAATCCAATCAAAAAATTGAATTATTGGACGGACTCATGCATGCTTTTTTTCACACTATCGATGTAAACAGTTTTACCTATTTTTAGCATATTGTTAAACACAAGTTAGAAACCTTGCCATAAAAATATGAATATATCTAATGAAAAAATCTTTTTTTTAAAATAAATAATTACCTTTAACACAAAAAGTTGAAAATCATTTAGTATAATTTAAATATAATGTGGAAGTTAAATATATATGGTTAATCTATTATTGTTTACTATTCAAGTATAGATTAAATCAATTATGAGGTTGCGTAAAAAATGAAGAAATCGAAAATTTCAATATTGTTACTGGCAATGGTAATGATATTGGCAATTTCTGCTGCTTCTGCAGCAGATATAGACGATACTTCAGATTCAGACGTACTGTCTGTGGAAGAAACCACGGTCGATGAAGTGGTTTCCACTGACGCTGTTGACGAAGTTCAAACGGCGAGTGAAGACACAGAAGTGCTCACTGATGATGGAGATGCAAGTAATTTCACCGCACTTCAGTACAGAATAGATAGTTCAAATACAATCTGTTATATAATGAACGACTATAAAAAGGCTGAAGGAGACGATGTTGTAACAATTTCAAAGGATATCTCTATTATTGCAAGAGGAGGTACCTTTACAATTGACGCTAACAATAACGGTGGAATCTTTAAGATTAATACTGGAGTTTCCGTATATTTAAGCGGCGTAACTCTAGTGAATGGAAATTCAGATTATGGTGCAGCTATTTACAACGAAGGAGACCTTGTTTTAGATGGTTGTACTTTTAGTAACAATGTCGCAACACAAAATGGTGGTGCGATTTATAACACTGCTACATTAGATGTCAATGATTGTATCTTGTCAGACAACATTGCAACCTATCGTGGTGGTGCGATTTATAACGAAGGAACCCTTACTGTAACCGGTTCCACTATTGATTCTAACGATATCACATTCCGTGCTAAAAACGATGATAATGGTGGAGCAGCAATCTATAACAATGGCGGAACCATTAATCTAGATGATGTTGAGGTTACAAATAACTTGAAGGACATTGTTATTCGTGATGGTAACGATGGTCATTTGATTAATGCTGTAATATTTACTAATGGCAATGCTACTATTGATAATTCCTACATTGCAAACAACACTGGTTCCTGGGGTGCTGGTGTTTATGTTACCAATGGAGCTACTTTAACAGTTTCCAACACAATATTTGAAGGAAACAACGCTACATTTGGTGCAGGTATCTATGATGAAGGTGCAGTATTAAATGTTGACAACTGTACTTTTAATGATAACCTAGCAATTGGTGTCGGAAGTGCAGGAACTTCAAGCACACAAGCCGGTGCAATATTGGTGATGGCCCAAGGAGCTAGCGCAACAATCACAAACTCTAGGTTTAACAGAAATAGCGCTAAAACTGGTGGTGCTGTAAGTATTAGTCAAGCTACAGGATCTGTACTCATTGATGCCTGTGAATTTACAGAAAACACTGCTTCCTATGAAGGTGGGGCAATTTACAATTATATTGCAAATGGTGCTGCATTAACAGTAACTGACTCTACTTTTACAGATAACACCGCTACCAATTGGGGGAATGCAATTTCCAACGATGGTGATTTAAGTTTAAGTGGCAATACAATTTCTGGCGATGGTGCTGAAATCGGTAACTGGTTAGGAGAAATCGATACTCAATATCAGATTACAATTTTGGACGGTCAATCACATGAAGTGACAGTGCCAACTTACCAACTAACTGCTATTGTCACTGACGATAACGGCAATAAAATCAATGATCACAACTTCATTTTCTTAGTCGGTGATGAAGAGGTTCAAGGCACATATTATACCAGTGAAGGAATGTATATAGCAGACTACACATTTACCGCTCCTGGAACTTATGTCATAACAACTGATTATGAAAATGCTGAGATTATTAATAGTAGTGTTACATTCATCGCTGCTTTGTCTTCATTAAAAAATATTATTGATACAGCTATTGCCAATGGTGAAACATCTGTAGACTTGTCTTATGGTTTCCAATATTATGAGCCAATTGACGGAGTCGACTATCATGGTATTGTAATTAGTGAAGATTTCACTATCAACGGTAATGGATTGGCTATTGATGGTGGAAATGCTGCTAGATTATTTAACGTATCTAGTGCAACTCTCACTTTAAATAACATTACTTTAACTAATGGTAAAGCAGATGAAGGGGCTGCCGTTTATGTTGATAACGGTGCGAAACTAGATGCAAATGATGTTACATTTAGCAGTAATATCGCTTTGGATAATGGTGGTGCAATCTACACTGACGGTGGAGAAATCACTCTCACTAACTGTGTATTGGATGCAAATGATGTAACCAATTTAGAAACCAGTGCTGCTCAAAACATGGGTGGTGCAGCGATTTACGCTAAGAATTCACAAGTCACTTTAGTCAACACTAACGTTACCAATAACGGAAGAAGTGAGTTAGACCGTAGTAATGGTGATTTAATTAATGCTGTTATTAATTTAATCAATTCCGATGCTACCATAACAGGAGGATTATTTGAAAACAACACTGGTATTTATGGTGGTGCTATTTATGCTGAAGGTGATGGTACTCAAACTTTAACAGTTACCGGAGCTACCTTTAACAATAATAAAGCATACAATGGTGGTGCTATTGATGTTGACCATGGTATGATAACTACTATTTCAGATTCTAGTTTCAATAATAACTTAGTTGTCGGTCCTGGTAGTTCAGGATATTACGGTGCTGGTGGTGCTATTGCTGTTGGTGGAACTGGTTCATTCAGCTTAACTGATTCAAATTTCACTGCTAACCAGGCAACTGGCGAAGGTGCAACTGGTGGTGCTGTCCATGTGGGTCTTGCAGTAAAAGATGCTGCTTCTATCTCAGGATGTGAATTCACTGATAACAGTGCTACTGATAGAGGGTCTGCTATCTTTAACCATGGTTATGTAAGTTTAAGTGATAATGTAATTGATGATGAGCTTGGAATTTACAGCAATGGGGAAATTGATTCTCAAGTATTTGTAATTTTCATGGATAATGAAGCAAAAACATTTGATGCTTTTGATGATGTAAATGCTTATGCTAAAGTTGTTGATGACAATGGAAACATTATTAAAGTGGATTCAATTACTTTAGTCACAACTGGTTTTGCTCAGGGCTTTGGAGGAACAATTTTCGCTTTCAACGAAACCGATAACCTATACCATGCTAAACTTGTCCCAACCAAAACAGGTATTGGTGCTACTGTATCCAATCCTCTTAAAAAGTTATTCTCTACTGTAACTGTATTGTCTCAAACCATAACAGTTAATCCAGTTGACAGGATTTTGGAAGTAACTTATGAAAATATCACTGAGGGCAATCCTCTCACTGTTAATGTAAAACTTACCCGTGCAAAAGATGGTGCTCTTTTAAGTTACACTACTGTTACAATTATCATAGGTAATGTGACCAAATCTGTTTCTACAAGAAGTGGTGTGGGTAGTGTTACTTTTGATAACTTAACTTGGGGTAATTATGTCATCAACGCTTCAGTTAAGGGTTCTTCTTCATATAATCCTAATGAAGAGTTAAATAACTTAACAGTAAGTCCCGTTAAAGGAACTTTCACTGATTTACAATACATAATCGATAATGATGAATTAGGTTTAGTGTTCTTACCATATGACTTCAAATATGATCCTAACTATGATAGTAACCTAACCAACGGTGTTGTAATTAATAAAAACTTATACATCATTGGTAATGACTATACCATAGACGCAAATAATTCTGCAAGGATATTTAATGTAACCAATGGAGCTATATTTAAGATTGATGATGCAACATTAACAAACGGTCGTGCTGATTATGGTGGTGCAATATATGTTGATGCTGATTCATTCCTTAACACTCAATATGTTGTGCTATACAACAACACTGCAACCTATCGTGGTGGAGCAATCTACTCTGAAGGTACTGTGGATGTTATGGATTCTGTATTGGACGGTAATGACATTACTTTCCGTACCAAAAACGACGATAACGGTGGAGCAGCAATCTACAACTTGAAAGGTGATTTATCCATTTCAAACAGTAATATAACCAATAACCTTAAGGATATTGTCATCCGTAACGGTAATGCTGGTGATTTGTTAGTAGGTGTTGTAGTAACTTCTGGTTACACATTCATTGAAGACTCATACTTCGCTAACAACACCGGTTCCTGGGGTGGAGCTATTTCATCTCTTGGATACATGAACGACGAATCTTACTTATTATCTATTAAGAACTCTAAATTTGAAGGAAACAACGCTACCTTTGGTGGTGCAATCTTTGTAGAATCTTCTGAATTAGTGGTTGACAACTGTACTTTTGTAAACAATAAAGGTGTAGGTGTTGGAAGCTCAGGCACATCCAATACTCAAGGTGGAGCAATTGTAGTATTCCCAGATGGAGCTAATGCAAAAATCACCGATTCAACATTCACTGCAAACTCTGCTAATACTGGTGGTGCTGTAAGCTTAGCTGGTGTTGATAGTGACTCAATAATTGAAAACTGTACTTTCACTGACAACACTGCAAATGACGGTGGTGCAGTATACCTTTGGACTCAAGATGATGCTGTTGTGACTGTTGCTAACTCTACATTCACTGGTAATACTGCTGGATGGGGTAATGCTATTTCAACTGACGGTACTTTAGCTTTATCCAACAATACAATCAGTGGAACAAGTGCTGATATTGGTAACTGGGGCGGATCTATCATATCTACAATATATGCTGTAGTTATGAACAATGGAACTTACTCATACCACATGTCTGATATTACTCTTAATGCAACTGTAACAGATGATAATGGTAACTTAATTAAAGATAGGAATATAGTATTCACAATTGGAGATATGGCAAACGTAACTGCTACTTATGTAGATGGTATCTATACTGCTACCTACACTCCTACTACTGTTGGTACTTATGTGGTAAGTATTGAAGAAAAAGGTGCAGACGGATTTATAGTAAACACTTCTACTATCACAATTTCTAAATCATTAACCGATTTAGCTAAATTGATTAATGATGATACCACAGGCACTATCACATTAGATGGTGATTATGCTTACATCGCTGAATTCGATGAAGGCCTTGAAAACGGTATTGTAATCGATAAGAATATCATCATTGACGCTAACGGTTCCACTATCAGTGGTTCTGATGTTGCACGCTTGTTCCATGTTGCAGCAGATGCAGACCTTACCTTGAAAAATGCTACTTTAATAAATGCTAAGGCTGATAAAGGTGCTGCAGTCTATGTTGAAAATGCAGGTCAATTCGAAGCATATAATGTTACCTTCTTTAACAACACCGCTACCTACAAAGGTGGAGCAGTCTACTCCGAAGGTAGTGTGAACATTGTTGATTCTGTATTTGACAGCAACGATATCACTTTCCGTACTGCAAACGATGATAATGGTGGAGCTGCAGTTTACAACTACAATGGTGTATTGTCCATTGTCGACTCTAACATTACCAACAACTTGAAAGACATTGTCATCCGTAACGGTAACGCTGGTGACTTACTTGTTGGTGTTGTCGTAACTAGTGGCGAAACTGTCATTAGAAGTTCTTACTTTGCAAACAACACCGGTTCCTGGGGTGGAGCTATTTCATCTCTCGGATACATGAACACTAAAGATTACACTGTAACTGTAATGGATTCCAAATTTGAAGGAAACAACGCTACCTTCGGTGGTGCAATCTTTGTTGAATCCGCTAACTTAATTGTAGAAAACAGTACCTTTGAAAACAACAAGGGTGTAGGTGTAGGTAGTTCAGGCACATCCAATACTCAAGGTGGAGCAATCATTGTTCACCCTGCAGGATCTTCCGCTACAATTACCGATTCCACTTTCATTGCTAACTCCGCTAATATCGGTGGTGCTGTAAGCCTACCTGGTGTTGATGAAGACTCACTTATTGACAACTGTACATTCATCGACAACACTGCGAGTGCTGACGGTGGAGCATTATACTTCTGGACAGAAGGTGCAGGTGTAACTGTAAAAGATTCAGAATTCGTAAACAACACTGCTCCGTACGGTGGTGCTATTGAAAACGAAGGTATTGGTGACTTGACTGTAGACAATTGTATCTTCACTGAAAACACCGCTTCAGCAAGAGGTGGAGCAATAATTTCCAGTGGTAACACTGATGTTTCAAATTCAGTATTCACTGATAATGAAGCTTTAGGCGGCACCAATGCAATATATCTCTATAATGAGGGCACTACATTAAAATTATCCAACAACACAATCACTGGTGATACAGTACAAATACTTGTCAAATCAGGAATTGATATTGTAAATCCATTAAACGCTACATTCTTAGGAAATCAAACAGTTCCTGCACATGTAGGAGACATATTCATTCTCAATGCTACCTTAACTGATGACAATGGTAACTTCATATATGATGCTGACCTCAGATTCTCAGTTGACGGCGAAACAATTGATGAAGTTCTCTTTGATGATGAAACCGGTTTATACACTGTAGGATATTATATTGGAACCGCTGGTCCTAAAGTCATTTCAACCAATTATGAACTGGATAGACTCGTAAAATACACTGGTATCTTAGATGTTCCAAAAGCAAACATAACCAAATTTACTGTATTGACTATAGACACACTTGAAGGTGAAAACGCTACAATATGGATAACCTTAATCGGTGTCAATGACCAAGGTTTAAACTCCACTGTAACTGTAATCGTTAACAACAAGGAATATGCAGTTCCTGTTGAAAATGGTGAAGGTAACTTAACCGTTGAAGGTTTAACTCATGGCCAATACCCTGTTGTTGCAATGTTTGACGACCCTAGCTATAACCCTGCAATCAACTCATCCGTATTCTTTGTAAAAGGAAAATCAGTATTGAACATCACAGAACTCACTGTTG
Organism: Methanobrevibacter sp.; assembly: GCA_017460025.1. Classification (GTDB taxonomy): domain Archaea; phylum Methanobacteriota; class Methanobacteria; order Methanobacteriales; family Methanobacteriaceae; genus Methanocatella. The sequence continues at coordinate 7,090 of JAFUBV010000251.1, forward strand.
CTGAATATGGTGATGTAATTGAAATCGCTATCAATTTAACTGGCAGTGATGGCAAATCATTAACCGGTGTTGTTGTAGTTGATGAAACAATCACTGTCCTTGTTGAAAACGGTATTGGAACATTTGTCATTGACACTCAGCCTGATGTGGGCAACTACACCTTCCAAGCGGTTTACGATGGTGATAATGACTACTTCAGTGACTTAGCTGTCTTTAACGTTACTGTAAACACTAAAGTAATTGATCCTAGTGATATAGTTGTTGACATTCCAAACATCAATGAATTCAGTGAAGCTATACCTATTACAATCACTTCTCCTGTTGACGGCACATACACTGTAAACATTAATGGCACTCCTGTTGATGTTGAAGTCGTAAACGGTACTGGTAGTGCAAATATTACTCTTGATAAGGCAGGTATCTACAACGCAACCGTTGACATTGCTGAAGAAGGATACAGCTTAGAAACAATCACAACCGATGAGTTTGAATATTTAGTAACTCCTGAATTCAATGTTGAAATCATAGGAACTTATCCTGAAGCTGAAATCAGCATAACTGGTCCTGCAGGAACTTACCATGTAATTATCGATGGAATGGAACCTGTTAACATTACACGTGAAGAATCTGGTCTTCCTACTATCAAAAAAATTGATATGGATGCTGGTAACTACACTGCATACGTATCCTTTGATGCACGCGATGAGTATTACGGTGATTATAAAGAGATTAACTTCACAGTAAACAAGGCCACTTTAGATATTGCAGAACCTGAAGTAATCGGTGATAAGGTAGTTGACGCTAAACTCAACATTACTTTCACATTACCTGCTGATGTTGACCCTTCAACTGTAACTGCATTCATGGACGGTGTTCCTGTACCTATTGATGAGTTTGTAATTAATGAAACCACTGGTGTCTACACTTTACCGTTAGACGGTTTCTCAGTTACTGGAGGTCACTTGTTCACTGTTCAAGTAAACGACCCTAACTACGAGGAAGATGCTGCTGAAGTCAGTTTCTTAGTTGAAAAGGTTAAAACTGATGTTACTATTAAAGTTGATGAGTCTGAAATTGGTGTAATGGGCAGTCCTATTGTTAATATAACTGTTTCCAATAATGCTACCGGTTACATTGTAATTGATAATGATGGTACAGTTTCCGTTGTTGAAATTACTAATGGAACTTACTCATATCAAATCACTGACTTGACAGCTGGTGACTACTACATCAACGTAACCTTCTTAGAAAATGACAAATATCTCAAGTCAAATGCAACCGTAGAGTTCAACGTTTCTAAATCAGCTGCAACCCCTGATGTTGTTGTAATCACTCCTGAAATTAAGGGAGGAGAAGCTGCTGAATTGAACATCACAATGGACAATGAATTTGCTACTGGTAACGTAAGAATATATGTTGATGGTGCTGAAGTTGATTTAGTTGAACTTGATGAGGATTATGCTAATGCTACTGTTGTTCTCAACGATTTAACTGATGGAACTCACACAATTGGCGTAAAATATCTTGGTAACGATAACTTTAACGAATCTAACATTGTTAACGTAACAGTAACTGTTGTTAAAGCAGATTCAAAAGTCACTATTGATCCAATTGAAAATGTAACCGTAGGCAATCCTGTTGTTGTTTACTACACTATCGAAAACAGAACTGGAGACGTAACAGTGTCCATCTGCTACAACGATGGTGGATTACAACCTCCTGTTGAGGATGTTGATTACGTCATTGAAGATGATAGAATCACAATCAACAGTTTGGCTGCTGGCGATTATGTTGTAATTATCTTCAACAATGAAGATGAGTACTATAACGACGATTCCGATGCCGGATTGTTCAGTGTAAATAAAGCTGACATTAGTGATAAAATCACTATTGAGCCTGTAACCATTACTTATGGTGAAAACGCTACTGTAATTGTTAATGGTATCCCAGATGATGCTACCGGTAACGTAACCGTTAAAATCGGCGATAAGAATTACACCGCTAAAGTTGAAGACGGTGATGCTATTGTTGAAATCTCTGGATTGGCTGCCGGCACATATGAAGATGTGGCTGTAGAATACTCTGGTGATGATGTCTACAACGCTACTAATGCTAGATGCGCTATCTATGTCGACAAGGCTAAATCCGAAGTCACTATCTATGCTATTGGAGACCAAACTTACCCAGGCGATTTCACAATCGGATATGATATTGAAAATGAAACAAAAGTTAATATCACTGTTTACGGTCCTAACGGTGATGAAATTTCATACACTGTTGAAGATGGTAAAATTGTTTTAACTGACCTTGCTGCTGGTGAATACTCCATTATCATCGTAAATAATGAAAATGAAAACTTCACTGAATCTCAAGCTGTAGAAGACTTTAAAGTAGTGAAAGCTAACCCTATCTTCACTTCAGATGTGACTGAAGATGCTAAAGTTGGCGAGAATGTAACAATTACTGTCAAAGCACCTGCTGATGGTAAAGGTAATGTGTCTGTAAGTGTTGACGGTGAACTTGTCGCTATGGATGTTCCTGTAATTAATGGTGCTGCAATTATTAACGTAACCGGTTTGGATGCCGGTCACCACTCTTATGAGGTAACATATTATGGTGACGACAATTATGAAACTGCATCAGACCTCAACTCATTCGATGTCGCTAAGGCTGAAACAACTGTAACTATTGAAGTTGACGGTGACATTGGTGTAACTGGTGATGCTACCGTAAATATTACAGTTTCCAATAATGCTACTGGTTACATTGTAATTGATGATAATGGTGATGTGTCTGTTGTTGAAATTACCAATGGAACTTACTCATTTGAAATCTTTGACTTGACAGCTGGTGACTACTACATCAATGTTACTTTCTTAGGTAACGACAACTATCTCAAGTCAAATGCAACCAAAGAGTTCAACATTCCTAAATCCACTGCAACTCCTGAAATCACTGATGCAACCACTGAAATCAAAGGTGGTCAGGATGTTTCATTCAATGTGGCTATAGACGATTCATTCGCTACCGGTGACATAACAGTTTATGTCAATGGTGAAGTATATGATATTGTTGACCTTGATGATGATGCTAAGGCAACTGTAACAATTGATGGCTTAACCAATGGAACTTACACCATCGGTGTAAAATACAACGGTGACGAAGACTTCGATGAGTCAGAAATCGTGAACTTCACAGTTACCGTTACAAAAGCCGATTCAAAAGTGACAATTGATTCTATCGACAACATGACTTTCGCTATTCCGGGCACAATCAGTTACAGCATCGATAACGAAACAGATGTAAACATTACAATAGTTGATGCAAACAACACTGAAATCTTTTCATATGATGTTGATGATGGATTAATCACTGTTTATGACCTTGATGTAGGTACATACACCATAACTATCGTCAATAAGGAAAATGGAATGTACAAAGCTTCAAATGCTACTGCGGTATTCAATGTTGTTGAAAACCCTGATTTCAGCCTAAACATTACAAATCCTGAAAACAGTACTGATACAACATTCACAATCCACGTGCCTGAAGATGCAGAAGGATACCTTTTAGTTGATGTTGACGGTAAGAAATACTACGCTCCTATTGAAAACGGTACTGCAACTGTAAGCGTTCCTGGTTTAGCACCTGGAAACTACTCTGCAAACATTACCTACACAGGTGACGATTCATACCCTGCGGTATCTGCTACAGCTGACTTCACTGTTCCTTCAAACGTTCCGGACAATGCTTTGACAATTCCTGAAACAAGTGAAACAACATCTCCTACTTACAGCATAAGCTTACCAAGCGATGCTACAGGTTACCTTGAAGTAGATGTTGATGGAACTAAATATGTTGCACCATTAGTAAATGGATCTGCAAGCATTACTGTACCTGGCTTGTCTGAAGGTAATCACAACGTTACCGTGTCCTACACAGGTGACGGCAAATACTCTTCAGTCTCCAAAGACACTACATTAAATGTGCATGTTCCAGTATATGCAATTACTCAGAACAAAAACATTAATGTTCGCTATTCAGCTACTGCAAACTACAGAGTGCTTATTACTAAAGACGGCAAAGCTGTTGGCGCTGGTGAAACTGTAAGCATCAGATACAATGGTAAAACATACACTGTAAGAACTGACAGTAATGGTTACGCAACCTTGAAACTTAACACTAAAGTTAAAGTTAAAAAATACACCATTACTGCAACTTACAAGGGCATAACAGTTAAAAACACAGTGAAAGTTAAAAACATCATTAAGGCTAAAAACAAGAAAGTCAAAAAATCCAGAAAAGTTACTAAAGTAAGAATTTCCCTGTTGAAAGTTAACGGCAAAGTTCTTAAAAACAAGAAAATTAAAGTTAAATTCAGGTATAAATGGTACAAAGTTAAAACCAACAAGAAAGGCGTAGGATATTTCAAAGTCAAAAAATCCATGCTCAAAAAACTTAAAGTTGGTAAAAAGTACAAATACAGAGTAACTTACGGAAAAGATGTTGTAACCAAAAAATTGACTATTAAAAGATAAGGATTTTTGATCCTTATCCTCTTTTTATTTTTTTCAATCTACATCACTTAAATCAAAAACTTTGCTTTTTCTACAACTATCAATTTAACATCACTAATGATTAATTAAATTCATAATAATGCAGTTATTTTTTATTTAATGAAAGCTATTTTTAATTATTTGCAGACTTTTTCACCATCAGTTTTTCAATATTTCTCTCTCGCTATTTTTATATAATATTAAAAATAGAAATTAAATCATTAATATATTGGTGATTAAATGAGAATACTTCTTATTCATTCTGATTATTTAAACTACACTGTGAAAAAAGAGACACCTGTAGCCGAGGAAATCGAAGAAGCCAAAAAAGAAGGCTCCTTTGATGATTCTTTAGTAGTATTTACAGCTGTTGAAAAAGACGATGAAAATAATCCAGAAGGTATTGTTGAAAATTTAGTTAAAGAAGTTCTAAAAACTAATGATCAAGTTAAAGCGGAAAATATAGTATTATATCCATATGCTCACTTGTCTTCATCATTAAGTTCTCCAAAAGTTGCCGTTCAAATCTTAAAGGATGCAGAACAGGCACTTTTAGCTAAAGACCTAAATGTCAAAAGAGTACCTTTCGGATGGTATAAAGCATTTGAAATATCCTGCAAAGGACACCCGTTAAGCGAGCTTTCAAGAACAATCACTGCCGATAAGGAAGAGGAAAAGGTTGAAAGAAAACCTTCCAAATGGCAAATCCTTGAAGGGGACAAAATCACACAAATCGATGATTTCAACTTCGAAAACCATGCATTCAAGCAGCTTGTTGACTATGAGCTCGGACGTGGAGCATCAGATGAAGGCGAACCTCCACACGTTAAAATCATGCGTGAAAAGGAAATCTGTGACTATGAGCCTGCATCAGATGTCGGAAACCTCAGATGGTATCCAAAAGGAAAACTCATAAGGGACCTTTTGGCAGATTACGTTTACGACTTAACCGTAGACCGTGGAGCAATGCCTGTTGAAACTCCAATCTTCTATGACCTGGACAACCAGGCAATATACGAGCACGCATACAAGTTCGGTGAAAGGCAATACAGAACCGACACCAAGAAAAACCTTATGCTCAGGTTTGCAGCATGTTTCGGCGCATTCAGACTAATGTCCGATTCATACCTCACCTGGAAAAACTTCCCGGCAAAAATCTTCGAGCTGACCAGATACAGTTTCCGTTATGAGAAAAAAGGAGAAGTTGTCGGACTTAAAAGATTAAGGGCATTCACAATGCCAGACTGCCACTCATTCTGTACTGATGTGCACGCATCACTTGAGGAATTCTCCCAACAAACCGACATGTGCATGCAGACAGGTGTGGACTTGAACCTTGACTTTGAAGTGATTTTCAGGGCAACACAGGACTTCTTCGATGAAAACGAGGAATGGATGTATGAAATCGCAAGAAAATTCAACAAACCAATTCTTTTAGAAATCTTGCCTGAAAGACACCATTACTGGGTATGTAAAATAGACCTTGCAAACATTGATGCACTAGGAAGACCAATCGAAAACCCAACTGTCCAAATCGACGTTGAAAGCGGTAAAAGGTTCGACATCACCTACCTTGGTGAAGACGGCAAACAGCACAACCCAACAATTCTTCACACTTCCCCAACCGGAAGTATCGAAAGGGTGTTATGCGCAATGCTTGAAAAGACCGCAATCGAATTGGATGAAAGAGCTCCAATGCTTCCAACATGGTTAAGCCCAATCCAGGCAAGAATACTCACAATCAGCGAAGCGCACAAGGAATTCGCTGAAGAGCTCTACAGCAAAATCAATGCGGCAAACATTCGTGTGGACATTGATGACAGGGATGAAAGTGTAGGTAAAAAGATTAGAAACGCATCCAAAGAATGGATACCATACATTTTTGTCGTTGGAGATAAAGAAATGGAATCCGGTAAATTCCAAGTTACTGTACGTGAAACCGGTGAGAAAGTCGACATGACAGTCGATGAATTAATCAGTGAAATTAATGCTAAATGTGAAGGAAAACCATTCAGAAGATTACCTTTACCAAAAGATATCTCAAGAAGGATTAACTTCCAATAGTTTATTAAAAATAAAAATTATATTATAAAATGGAGGAAATTTAATGGACCCAATGTATAGAATAGGAGAAGCTCTTATTGGAGACGGCCCTGAATTAGCACACGTTGACTTATTAATCGGTGATAAGTTCGGACCAGTCGGTCAAGCTTTCGCTAATGGTTTATCAAACC
>JAFUBV010000252.1 GCA_017460025.1 Methanobrevibacter sp.
CAATTCATAAAACACGTGAGAAAAAGAATTTGAAATGGTATGAGAAACTGAGATGGTTTATCACATCAGACAATACTCTGGTCATTGGAGGACGTGATGCAGGTACCAATGAAGCGCTTGTTAAAAAATATTTGGACAATAATGACATTTATTTACATGCGGATATACATGGTGCAACATCAACAGTAATAAAATTAGGTGACAAGTCATTAAATGACACAATCATTAAAGAATCAGGGGAGTTTGCAGCATCATTTTCATCTGCTTGGTCAAAAGGTTTCACAACACAGGACGTATTTTGGGTCCACCCGGACCAAGTATCAAAAACGCCCGAAGCAGGGGAATTTTTACCTAAAGGATCATTTGTAATTAGGGGAAATCGTAATTATATAAGAAGTGCCAGGGTAAAGATAGCTATTGGAATTGTGGACTATGAAGGAAAACGTATAATGGCCGGACCTGTCGAAGCGCTTGAAGCACATTGTGAAAATTTTGTTGTGTTGAAACCTGGTTATACAAAAAAAGAAGCAATAGCAAAAAAGATTCTGCATAAAATAAATGAAGATGATTTAATATCACTTGATGATATCATACGTGTCCTGCCGTCAGGAAAGTGTGATATCGATGAAGAATACCATCAAAGAAGAAAATATGAAATGAATTAATCCTGATAGTCTTCAGGATTATATTCAAAATATTCGTTTGGATTTAAAACCACAGTACTGATTTTCGGATTGAACTGCATTACGAAGTTTGCAAAAATAGTCGGATCTTGCTCAATGGCTGGGAAAGTATTATAATGCATAGGAATTGTGACTTTAGGGTTTAGCCACATGCTTGCAAGAGCCGCTTCAAAAGGACCCATTGTAAATTTATCACCAATAGGAAGCATCACAATATCAGGCTTGTAAATATCACCGATAATTGTTTTCATATCTCCAAATAAACCAGTGTCTCCTGCGTGGAATATTGAAGTTCCGTCTTCAAAGGTAATTAAAAAGCTGGCTGCAACACCACCAGGTACGGTTTCTTCAACCATATCGATATCTGATGAATGTTTAGCATCAAGCATGGTAAATTTAATGCCTCTGAATATGAATGAACCGCCAATATTTACGCTAATGGTTTCAATACCTTGTTTTGATAAGAATAATGAGACTTCATGGATAGCAGCAATAGGTGCATTGGTTGAATTTGAAATGTCTAATGCATCACCCAAATGGTCTGAATGTCCATGAGTAACTAAAATGATATCAGGATTCAATTCTTCAACAGGAACAGGACAAGCAGGATTGTTACTGATGAACGGATCAATTAAGATATGAACGTTTTCATCAGTGACTATTTCAAAAGCTGAATGGCCTAACCACCTAATTTCCATTAAGCAGCTCCCCCAGCAATACTATTTAAAATTACATTTTCATCAAGGTTTGATGCAATATTCCAAGTTTTTTCGAAATCAGCACGAATATTTGAAATGGATGTTCTGTCATCGTAGATTGCACCATATTCTGAATTTCCAACAGTATAACCATCAGACATAATCATTGCATGAGAATCATCAGTAATTAAATTAACAGTATGTACTTTAGGAACTGTTTTAATATGAACTCCCTGTTTTAAAAGAGAAGCAATTAACACAGTATATGAAATATCAGATAAATCAAATTCATCAATGATAACTCTTGAATAGATTGTAGGTACATGAGACAGGAATCTGTCTGATAATGTGTTTAAAGAAGGAATTTCCAACATTATTTCCTTATTTACACCGACAGCCAATTGTTCAAAAGCATCATTTGAAGTAATTAACTGGTTTCCGATTAAAACATTTCCTCTAAGAGAAGATGGGACAGGCAATCTTTCAGGATTATTAATGTCTATTTCAATATCCCTAGCTTGAGGAGCAGAGGATAATCCGATTTCCGGCTCAACATCCTGAGATAAAGCTCTTTTAATTTCTTCTGTCTTATCCGGAACAACATCAACTTGAGGAATTTCAGGCTGAATTTGATTTAAACGTTTTTTAGGTTTTCTAGTAACTTTAATTGGTTTTTCATAAGTTGGGGTGAAATCTAATTCATTATCCAAATCAAGTTCTTTTTCTTCCCTATTAACAACACGTAATACTGCTTTAGATTCATCAATATCCGGAACAGCAAAGAATTCTCTTGGTGATTGAGAAGAACTTTGATCTGATTCGTAATATTCCCATAATCCACTATCATCTATATCCTGACCGTAATCATAGTCATCATGTTCCTGTCTCATTATTAATGGGCCGTTTCTATCAAAATCATTTCTAGAACGAGAACTTCTTTTTGGAAGATTAATAGATGATGTGTCAATCTCTGCGGAATTTAAGAAATCTTTAATTAGACCACTGGTTTTTTCAGCATTAGCATCAACAAAATAGCTAATAATTAATATTATACCAACTATTGCTATTAAAAAACCGACCATCAATAAAACATCTATGAGGTTATAAATCATTACTTCATATGATATAACCACACCAATTACAAATAAAATAATTCCTGATACAAATTTTAATGTATTTCCCAATTTGTTCACCCTTCATCATTTAATATTCACTCTAATACTATTATTTATTTGTAACACACCATATAAACCTAATGGTTGAAAAAATCTAATAATCGATTAAAATTGTTCTGAAAAAAACATACTATATAAATGTAATACTTTTTTAATTTTAAGTAATATTAATATTATTCAAAATACTAGAATAATATGGTGAAAAAAATGAAGTCTATAAAGAAATTTTTCAAAGAGGAATCCGGTCAGGGAGCAGCGGAATACATATTGCTGTTCGGAGGAGTTATTGTAATAGCACTTCTGGCATTGACAATATACAGATCATACATGGAAACAAGTGACAGAAGCCTGAAAGCAAAAGATGACATAATAGACGTCAGAAACACAATACTTCACAATCGGACACATGTATAGAAAACTAGATAACAAAGGACAAAGCAGCGCCGAAGTAATCCTGATTTTGGGAGGACTATTGGCGATAGTACTGTTTGTAGCAAGCTACATTACAAACATTACAAATACAACAAACAATTCTTTTAAAGAATTGATAACGCAAGAAAGAGATTTCATAATAAATAAAATATAAGGGGAGAAAACTCTCCTTATTCATTTAAAATTTTATTCAAACATTCATTCCATGATTCAGAATTAATATTTGTTAAATTCATGGAAGTTCTGGTTAATTGCCTAATATGTTGAGGACATGCGCTAATACATGCACCGCATAAGTTACAGAATGTCAAGTTAGTTACAGCTTTGCCGTCAACGATTTCAACTGCATTACATGGACAAACATCCTGACATGCGTGACAAGATTCTCCTTTACAAACACTCTCTTCTGTTTCAACTACTTCTAACTTACCATCAAACGGTTTAGTAATATTTATAGCATCAACAGGACAGATTTCAGCACACCAAGAGCAATTTACACAAGAAGTTTCAACAATGAAAGTAGTTCCGGTAATTTCAGGAACTTCAATTTGATCTTGCAACATACAGGTTGAACAAATCTCAAGAATTGCATCTTGAGGACATATTTTTTTACAGATTCCACAATAAACACATTTTGATGTATCTATGTTAATAGCATTATTTAGGAAATCAACACTGGATGTGGGAGCATTGGATATTTCTATAGCTCCAGGAGGACATAAATCAGCACAGAAACCACAATATATACATTTTTCATCATCAATGCTAATTTCTCCTCTAACCAAATCCTCTCTTTTTGGAAGTTCCCTTTTGAATAGGATTGCGTCTCTTGGACAAGCAGTAGCACATCTTCCACAGTAAAGACATTCATCTTCACAAACTTCAGATTCAACTTCCCAAGTTGGATAATTATCCATTGCTTTAATATCCTCACCATCAATAGTTAAGGATAGTGCATCAAATGGACACGCTACAGAACATAAACCGCATAATACACATGAACTAGCATTAACAGACAATAAGTCCATCTCTATTAATCCACGTGCAATAGGTACTGTAGGTCCTAATCTTAAAGAAGAAGTAGGACAAACCTCACTACAAATTCCACATCC
>JAFUBV010000253.1 GCA_017460025.1 Methanobrevibacter sp.
ATCTGCGATTTTAGCAGTAGGAGTGAATCTTGGGTCTAATACAACTAATTTAGCACCGTTTTGTTTAGCTTGGATCATTTTACGACCGAATAATGGGTGTGCTTCCATGTTGTTAGAACCGATACAGAAAATGTAGTCTGCTTCTTTAATACTGTCGAAACCGTTGGTCATAGCACCTGAACCGAAAGTGGTAGCTAAACCAGCTACGGTAGGACCGTGACAGATACGTGCACAGTGGTCTACATTTTGAGTTCCACAAGCTACTCTTGCTCATTTTTGAGTAATGTAAATGTTTTCGTTTGGTGAACGAGCACATGCGTAGAATCCAACTTTGTTTGGATCTTCATCAGATACTTCTTTGAGTTTGTTAGCAACTAAGTCTAATGCTTCATCCCAAGAAGCTTCTCTGAATTCACCATTTTCTTTAATTAATGGTGTAGTTAATCTGTCTTCTCTGTTAATGAATTGGTATCCAAAGTTACCTTTTGGACATACTTTACCTTCATTTACAGGGTGTCTTTTGTAAGGTTCAACCCCAATAATTTTTCCATCTTTAACTACAAAGTTGATACCGCAACCGGTACCACAGTATGGACAAATAGATGGGACATATTTTATCTCAACCATTTTATAATCTCCAAAATTTTATTATATGTCAATAAAAATTTTTTAAGAAGCAAAAATTGCTTCTTAAACAAAATTCACACTTAGTCTTTAAGATAAGTGTACCAATATATACAAGCTACGAATATAGCTCCTCCAACAATGTTTCCTAAGGTTACAGGAATTAAGTTGTTTACAATAATAGTGGACCAGGTTACACCTTCAGCACCTAAGAACATACCTAATGGTATGAAGAACATGTTTGCAACACTGTGCTCAAATCCGATTGTAACGAAAGCCATAATTGGGAACCAGATACCAAAGATTTTACCGATGATATCGTCAGATGCGTTAGCTAACCATACAGCTAAACATACTAACCAGTTACAACCGATAGCTCTAATAAATGCTTGATCCCATGCTAATCCTACTTTTGCAGTAGCAACACCAGTTGCTTTTGCTGCAAATACGGAATCTGCAGGGAAGAGACCACCCATGTAAGCAAGTACAAATGCAACGAATAATGCACCGACAAAGTTGAAAATCCAACTTAATACCCAGTTTTTAGCGAGACCGCCAACAGATGCGGAACCGTCTAATACACCGAGGGTCATGAACATTACGTTTCCAGTGAACAATTCAGATCCTGCAAGTACTACGATAATCAAACCTACAGGGAACACTGCACCGAATACAAATTTTTCTAAACCAGCAGGTGCGCCTGCGCCTGCCATTCCTGCACTAGCGATTACAGCTAGTAATCCTCCGAATGCGATATATGCTCCTGCTAAGAAGGAGAGTAAAATCACATTTACAATATTTGCTGAGTTTTTTGCTCCAGCTGTTGCAGATATTGCTTTAGCAGTATCTACTGGACTTTTAAAAGATGAACTCATATTCTCAACCTCTTTTTATCCCCTTATAAATTAATTTATATACATAATACATATTAATCCGCCAAAAGATTAATCCGTGTATTATGATATTATATATAGTAAACATATAATAAAAAGGCTTTGTTATTAGAGGCTAAAAGAAATATTTAAATAGTATTAATTAAATAAATAAAAAGTTAATGATAAATCATTACAAAATTTTTTTCATATCGGTACTTTTTTACTAATTTTTAGGAATACATAAATTTATCATATATAATTTAATAAAATAACCCTATTTTAATTAAAATCATATAAAAATAAAATAAAGGGGTTGAATTAGAAAAAAACAATCTAATAATAAATTAAAAAAATAAAAAATATTCGTTTGATATAAAACATTCATATCAATGCGAAATACTAACCCGAAACCATGACTAACTCGCCAGTAGCAGGGTCTTCATACACCTTTCCAACCTCATTAAATCCACTATCCTCAATACCGCTTGCATCGGAATATGTCTGATTGAATGTTTCAGCTGTGGATACATCTTGAGTATTAGGAGAATCTGAAATCAAATCAGGATTTGCAGATAATGCCATTATAGCAAAAATTAAAAATCCCAAAGCTAAAACCAGCATCGCATCAGAAAGATTGCTGATTCCAGCCATCGGATCATCATCAATTGAATCACTTATCCTTCTTTTTTTCCTAAGCATGATAAACACCACTATTCATTTAATGATTCGAGTTCAACCTCAGCCAAAGTTTCTACATCTATCAAATCAGATTCATACCATTGTTTTCTAAATTTTGAAATCAAATAACCGATACCACCAACAGCAAGTCCAGTTACGGTAGTATCGAAAGCAATTGTTAGGGATTCTGCAAGAGTCGTGATATCGCCACTGCCCAATGCTGCCAGTCCTGGCCCCAAAGGAATTAAAGTTCCCAAAAGACCTAAAATAGGACCCAATCTAACAAGAATATCAGTTTTATTGGTACTTTTAATCAATCTTGTTTCTTCACTTGAAATTAACTCACTGGCCAAAGCTTTTCTTGCATTAACACCAATATCATGATTGTTTGCTATTTTTACAAGAAGATCTTTTTGCCAATCAAACAAATCACTGTCATTCACCTTATTTTCAATTTCTGATGGTGATTGGGAGAATGAAATGTCACGAACTAATTTTTCAAAATCTTGTGATTTGATAGGCTTTCTTGAAAAATATTCATTAATCACTCCTCCAAGACATAAAATAGCTAAAACAACGAAGATTACTAAAATAATAACAACAGGAGTCAATAAACTCTCAGAAATTATATGAATCAATGATGTTAAAGTTTCAGTACCTTGAATTATCATAATCTACCTCAATTATTTTTATCATTCCAATATAATCCAACAATTAAAATCATGACAATAGCAATTACAACATAAATTAATTGATAAGTTGGCGTTAAAATTAAAAATGAAGAAAACATTTCATAATCCAGTTGCATGATAGAAATGTTAGTAAGACCAAATAAAAAAATCAAAATCCCCATTAATGACATGTATTCACCAATAATCATATTATATGGGCGTTTTGCATACATCAACAATTTAGATGACTGAAATGCTAAAATCATTATAATTATTGAAATCAATGTTAATAATAAGCCATAAAATATAGAAGACTGATTCAATTGGGAAGCTAAAAGAAAAGAAGAAACATAGAACAATATTACAGTAACTGTAATTGATACATCGAATTTATCCAATTTCAGGTAAATCACCAGTATAATATATATTATAATAGAAATTATCAGGAAAATGTATGTCAAATAATCCAATAAATTAATTGAGAATATACCTGCAACAGAAATATCAATGATAAATAATATTCCTAACACTAAAAATAATAAACTACTTTTTATATTATTAAATTTAAAATTTGCACTAAAAAGACCAATATTGGCTGAAAATAATATTGTAGTTATTAATAAATACCCAAAAATTAAATCTAACATATTTTTAGCTCAAAAAATTATTATACAACTAAATATATAACAATATAAATATATAAACATATCGTATTTAAAAAAAGAAAATAAAATGAACAGTTATTGTCCATTTCTTTTATTTAACATGTATTTAACATCATCCCTGTAATATAAACCTATTACGGCAATAATCAGCAATACAATGAAGCCCATACCAGCAATTCTAACAACTTCTTCATCAATATTCAAAGCTTTTGCGATTGAATTTGTCGGATTAGAAACCTGTTTAGAAACTGATTGTGAATCGCTAGCACTTGAAACCGCCTGAGAAGCTGCCTGACTGGAAGAACTTTCAGTACCCTGGGATGATACATCTTCAATAGAATTAGAAGTATCCATATTACTTACACTTTGACCCTGTGAAGATTCTGAATCAGGATTTGAACTGGTACCATTTCCCTCAATTTGTTCTGAGTGTGAATTAGTTCCATTGGAAGGTGCAGAGTCTGAAGATGGAGTATCTGGATTTACAGGGTTTTGTGGAATATCCGGAGCGATTGGAGTTACCGGAGTCGGCGGAACATAATTATCCATTTGATATTGATAATGGTCATTAGTTTCATAATAATCAAACATGACATTACCATCATTATTTGAAATGGCCATGGTAGCTTTTCCATCAACCAATGTTACACTTTGCCAATTTTTACCACCATTATAAGAAACCCTTAGCATAGAACTCGTTTTTATTCCATCCACGCTTACAGATAGAGTATTCCCATCAATTTGTTCAACATTCAAATGATATTTCTTAAATTTGATTTTTTCACACACACCATTAAATCTGGAATTATCAGAAGCAATCCAGTTGGTATTGAGGTCTATTTTATTGTAAATACTTTCTCTACCCAGAATATTAAATTCCCTATTATATACTATTGAATTATTTGCAATATTGATGACTCCAGTTTCATTGGTTTTGCGATAATTTTCCCCAAAGTATATTCCATTCTCCCTATTTCTTTGAATGGTATTGAGTTCAATGTTTAAATCTTCATCACCTACCATGTCAATAAATATAGCGTTTTCATTATTTTCAAGAGTATTATAAGACATGTTAGTATGAGATCCGGATTTAGCAAAACTAATTGCATTATTGCCTGATTTTGATATGTAATTTGAAAAAATCTGACTTTCTAAAACATC
>JAFUBV010000254.1 GCA_017460025.1 Methanobrevibacter sp.
GTATTACTGTTATGGTGCTGTTGGCTATGAATGTATGATGGTTTGTATTTTTCATTAACCGATTATAGATATATTTTTTTATATTGAAGTTAAAATTATTATTAATGAAAAGAACAGCACTAAAAATAGGATATATAGGAACTAATTTTCATGGTTTTCAAAGACAGCCTGATTTAAGGACTGTTGAAGAGGAACTGATTTATCATTTGCGCAAATTGGGATATATTGATGATTTAAAAAAATCCCGATTCAGAATTGCCGGAAGAACCGATGCTGGTGTCCATAGTTTAGGCAATGTAATCAGTTTCCAGTCCGAAAAGGAAGTTCAGGTAAATGAAATCAACAACAGTTTGCCCGATGATATCCAAATTCTTGCAAAAGCTCCTGTTCGCTATGCATTCAAGCCGAGATATGCTCAGATGAGACAATATAGGTATCTGTTGTTTCAGGATCTTGACATTGATAAGTTAAATGAAGTGGCTGAAGTCTTTAAGGGAACCCATAACTTCACCAATTTCACAAAAAGATATCAAAAGACCACCACAAGAACCATTGATGAGATTAAAATATCTAAAGTGGGATTGGAAGACTATCACAAAAGGGAGTTTCCTAATTTGCATGATACTTTATCTCCGATTTTTGTTGATATTTACGGTGAATCCTTTTTATGGAATATGGTCCGGAAGATGATGCGTGTTTTTGTTGATGTTGCAAATGATAAGATGGCCTTGGATGATGTTCGTGAGCTGCTGAACCCTCCTGAAAATTCACCAAGAGCAAGCATTAAGGTAATGGAACCTGATTATTTGATTTTGATGGATATTCAATATGATGGTATCAAATTTAAATATGATGATTATGCCTGTGAAAGGTTTAGGAGAAATTTAGTTGATTCTTTGGATAATCTACAGAAAAAATATGCAATTAGGGAATCAATGATATCCAGTTTGAACGATTTGTTGGATTAGCTTCTTTTTTAATACTATCTAGTGTACTATGATAGTTTTTTATTTTTTTAAAATCTGTCGTAGGGTACTAGAAATATAATTTGGGTTGTAGCATTGCTGAAAATTTAATTATAAATTTTTTAAAAGGCAATGAAATCTAAGGTGAAATCGGAGTGATGCTGTTTTCAGCGTTGAATTCTTTAAGGTATTCTAGAGAATCCTCCAAATAATCCTCATCTATCAGAGTGCTTGCATATAACACTGAAACGGTGTATTTTTTTCCATCTATTTCAATCAGCTCAACAGCTCCCATATCACTTACTTGGTGGTTTGAAAAGAAATAGATGTTTTCTTCTGTGCTTGACCAGAATCCGTATAATGATGAGTTTTCAAAATTATGGCTGCTTTCATTATGCTCTGAAATTATAAATCTTGGATTATCATATGCTTTTGGCATGAAGAAGTATCCGTCGGCTTTTTTCTCGGAAAAATCACTTGGAATTTCCAAATCATTTATGTTTTGTGATGCATAAGCAAAACCTGTTGCAAAAACAAGAATTATCAAAATCAATGAAATTTTTTTAATCATAATATCACTTTTTAAAAAATAAAAAGTTGTATGAATTAATCATACAACTATAAACCGAAGAACAGGTAGATTAAAAATACAATAACAAGAACCCAGATTCCCCAGCTCATTTCTTTCCATTTACCGGTAGCTATTGTTGCAACAGCATAGGTTACGAATCCCCATGCAATACCTAATGAAATTGAATAGGTTAAAAGCATCATTATTATTGTCATGAAGACAGGTGCCACAACAACTATATTGTCCCAGTTAACATCTTTAAGTTGAACAATCATTAATATACCAACAATAACTAATGCAGCTGCAGTTACTGGAGAAGTAAATAATGATAAAACTAAAGGTGCGAAGAATATGGATAAAATAAATAAGATACCGGTAACAATAGCAGTCAAACCAGTTCTTCCACCTAAACCGATACCGGTTGCACTTTCTACATAAGCAGTTACGGTACTTGTACCGATCATGGAACCTACAATTCCACCTACAGCATCACTTAAGAATGCTTTTTCGATGTTTTGTGCCTGTCCATTTTCATCGATGAAACCGCATTGTCTACCTAATGAGATTAAAGTTCCTGTAGTATCGAAGAATGTAACAAATACCAATGAGAACACCATCATTATCAGGTTAGGAATGTTTGAGAATAGCTGTCCGAATCCTGATGCGAATCCGAAGAATAATGATGTATCAATGTTTGTGGATATTACTTCAGCAGGTAGGGAAGGCATTAGCATGTCTCCAGCACCGTATCCGAATGCAGTGAATATTAAACCTAAAATGGCGGTTATTACCAAACCTAAAAATACTGCTGCAGGCACTTTCCTGACAAATAATATTAAAGTGATTAAAACACCTATTAATGCGAGTAATGCCGGTGCTGCGGTAAGTGGTCCCATAGAAATTAATGTTGATGGGTCGTCAACGATAATTCCGCACCCTTTAAGTCCAATAAATGCAAGAAACATACCTATACCTGCACCAATAGCTAATTTCAAGTCAACAGGGATGATATTTAAGATAGCTTCCCTTAATCCGGATATTGTAATTAATAAAAAGATTATGCTTGAAATGAATACTGCTGCAAGAGCTGCTTCCCATGTATTTCCCATGGTTAAGATAATTGTATATGTAAATAGTGCGTTAAGTCCCATTCCAGGAGCAAGACCAACAGGGTATTTGGAAACAAGACCCATTATGATACATGCAATACCTGAAGCAAGCGCTGTTGCAAAAAAGACTCCTGTTGCAGGCATTCCACCATCAGCCAACATTGTAGGGTTAACACCTAAAATATATGCCATAGCTAGAAAAGTAGTAATCCCTGCGATTATTTCTGTTTTAAAATCTGTACCATTTTCCTTAAAATTAAAAAAAATTGTCTAACATATAATCCTCTCATCAAAACTTAAAATTTTGATAATAATAATTATATATCCAATGTATTATAAAAGTTAATCATTTGATTTTTAGTTTAAACTGATGTGGATTATTCTATATTTGATTAATTATTAATAACAAATAATTTAAATGATTAAACAAATATTAAATATTGAGGTTTAATAATGGGAAAAATTTATAGAATTTTTGATAAATATTGCATTATAGATATAATAGTCGGTTTCATTGCCGGTTTTTA
>JAFUBV010000255.1 GCA_017460025.1 Methanobrevibacter sp.
AATGTCCAACGGTCGTGAAGGTGGAGTTATTTATATCCATGGACATGATGTTACTGTTAAAAATGCAATAACTGATTTCACTTACGCATCTAAAGATGGTGGAGCAATATTTGTAGATGGTGCTAATGCTACAATTACCGATTCAAGTTTCACAAGAAGTAATTCAACTTCCTCCCGTGGTGGATCAATATATGTTAAAGGAAAAAATACCACTATTTCTAATTCCAACTTCACAATGTCTAATGCAGTTACTAATGGTGGTGCCATATATATTGAAGGTGATTTGGCAGATGTATTGGACTGTCAATTTAATTTATCTACAGTTAATTCCGGTAATGGTGGTGGAATATATGTTGGAGGAAATAATGCTACTGTTGGAGGAGCTGTTTCTACCATGTCTCAAGCTAATGCTGGTTTAGGAGGATTTGCATATATTGAAGGTAATGATGTTTTAGTCATTGACTCTAAAGTTATCCAATCTATTTCTAAGGCTGGTGGAGCTATTTATGTTGATGGTAAGGATACTGTAATCAATAATTTAACTACTTTAATGACTACTGCTTCAACTGATGGTGGTGCTGTTTATATTGGTACTGGAAAAGGTGAGAGTGGGTTAAGAACTAAAATTTTGAATTCTCACTTTTCAATGTCCAATGCAACTGTTAAAGGTGGGGCAGTATATATTAATGGTATGTATGCGACTGTTGAAAATTCAACATTCAACTTGACTTATGCTAAAAAATCATCTTCTTACGATACGTCAAATCTGGGTGGTGCAATATATATTGAAGGTAATTATGCTAATGTTATAGGTTCCAATTTCACAAATTCATTTGCTTATGAGGGAGGTATTATTTACCTGAAAGGCCAATATTGTAACGTCTATAATTCCACGTTGGATAAGGGTTATTCATATAATCATGGTGGTGCTTTTTATTCCACAGGTACAGATTCTAGTGTTTATTATTCTAACTTTACGAATAATGTTGCCCGTGGTGATGGTGGAGCTCTTATGTGGCTTGGATCTAAATATAATTATGTGGTAGGTTGTATTTTTGATAATAATACTGCTTATGCATATTCAACACATTCTACAAGAGGTGGAGGTGCTATCTACTTTGCAGAAGGAGGATCATATTGTGGTATAAAAGACTCCCAGTTCTTCCATAATTCTGTCCAGTCTAGCGTCAAAGCTGATGGTGGAGCTATTTTATGGGATAAAAGTAATCATATTTATATTGATAATTGTCTTTTTGACGGAAATTATGCCATATCTTCAAATACTGCGGATAGTATTTGGATTCAGGGGGGAGTAATGTATGCAAGGCCGGATAATAATATGACTATTAGTAACAGTGAATTTAGAAATTGCTGGTCTTTAAAAGAAGCAGGGGCATTATACCTTCAAGGTGGTGGTTCATTAGGATTTAAATTAATCAACAATACCTTTATAAATAACACTGCAAAAGGTGCTAAAGTAACTAATGATAATGACCTTGGTGGTGGAGCTATTTTAATTAAAGGTGTAAATACTATTTCAATCGTAAATGCTAATTTCACAAACAATACTGCAAATTTCGGTGGAGCAATCGTAATTCATTCTCTAACTGGTGCTTCTATTTGTACTATAACCAATGCTACTTTTGATGGCAATAAAGCTATTTTAGGAGGTCAGATTTGTGGTAAAGGTGGAGGTATTTATTCACTTAAGCCTTTCACTGCAAATAATCTTACATTTATGAATGGTGAGGCAGCAAATGCTGGTGGAGGAATGTTTATTTCTAATGTTGAAATGACATATACTGATTTAACTTTCATAAATAATACCGCGGAAATTAATGGTGGCGGATTATACTGGGATAGAAATGCTGTTACAATTAATAGTATGACCTTTATAAATAACTCTGCAGCTACTGGTGGTGCAATTTATATTCCTAAGGGAGGTAGTAGTACATCACTCCTCACTACAGTTTCAAACAGTAATTTCACAGACAATTCTGCAGACTATGGTGGTGCTATTTATGCAAATGGAGGACATATGGTATTTTCCTATAATAATTTTACAAATAATAGTGCGGTATTTGATGGTGGTGCTATTTATACTCCTGTAAGTAATAATGGTGTCGATATTGCGTATTCCAATTTCATAGGAAACACCGCTGCTGGTGATGGTGGTGCAATATATTCAGGAAATCAAGGTTCTACTAATAGGAATATTCATGATTCTAACTTCACAAATAACAGCGCTTTAAATGGTGGTGCTGTTTACATTGCTAATGATTATCAAGTAATTCAAAGTTGTAATTTTGATGGAAACAATGCTACTAGAGATGGTGGTGCTGTTTATGTCAATGAAGGTTTGCAACAGGTAAAAATTTTAAGTTCAATATTTAAAAATTCACATGCAGACAGTGCTGGTGCAGTTTATTATGGTGGTTCAACCCGTAATCCTTTATTAATAAAAGACAGCGATTTCTTCAATAACACTGCTGTTCATAATGGTGGAGCGATTTTATACGTAACAAATAGTGGACTTAATATCTATAGGGATTATAATAACTTTGATGGAATTGGTGTTATTTTAAGTTCTGGCAGAACTGATGTCAAAACAAATGATACAAATTATAAATTTATTGATAATTGTTTATTTGAAGAAAATTATGATTATGCGTTACGTATTAGGGTTGTTTCTGATTGGGAATATCCGTTTATTGCGGTTTACTTGGAAAATCCTAAAGACTGGAGATCCGATAAGCTCAAGTTTGTTGTGAATTTAACTGATTCAACTACTCATGAAGTTATTCATACTGTAATTATAAATTCATCCAACATAGATACTCATTACAGGGATGGTATGTTGTATGTGAGTTTTGCTGATCTTAAAATGGAGCAATGGTATAATATTACTGTTTCATTTGAAGATAGAGATTATATGTATAAGACAAATTCTACATTAGAACAATCTCATGGTAAAGTTATGGGTCAGTTCAAACTCCTTCAAAAATTAATAGAGGATGCTATTCGTCGTGGTGACAGTGAAATTGTTTTAAACAGGACTTTTACTTTTACTCCAGAAATTGATGGTGTAACTGAAAATATGGATGACAGATGTATTAATTTAACCGATATTAATTATCCGTTCACAATTCGCGGTGAGAACTGGCTTATTGATGCAGCAGGTTATTCCAGAATATTCTATATAACCTCCCCATATGTCACTATTGAAAATGTCGTATTAACTGGAGGTAATGCCAACGGTACATATGGTGATCCAATGTATCATGATGGTGATAAAGGAGGAGCCATATATTGGGCAGGAGCAAATGGTACATTATCAGGTTCAAAAATTTTAAATAATACTGCAAGTATCGGTGGAGGAATATATTATAATGTTACTGCTAATGATTGTAAGATTATAAATACAACATTCGAATCTAATGATGCAGTTACCAACGGTGGAGCTATTGATTGTAACGCTTCTAGAATGGAATTAATAAATACTACATTTATAAAAAACACTGCATATATTGGTGGTGCTTTATGTAGGGAAATTAATGCTACTTCAGGTAAAGGTCACAACAACACATTCAGTGATAATTATGCCGAATATGCTGGTGCTGCTCTTGCATGGATAAATGCAACACGCATTTCCATTGACACATATTACTTCTATAATAACCATGTAGGTTACAGTGGTGGAGCAATTTATGTTGGAGAAGGCAGTAAAAACTGTGAAGTATTAAATTGTATATTTGACAACAATTGGGTAGATGATCCTACTGACGGTCATGGAGGAGCTATCGAATGGTATTCAGAAAAAGGTATCGTTTACAATTCAATTTTCACTAACAACCATGCATATGATGGT
>JAFUBV010000256.1 GCA_017460025.1 Methanobrevibacter sp.
TGATGAAGTAATATCTTTTATGAAAAACAACTTTGACCAAAAGACAACACAAAAAATATTATCAATAACAAGTAAAATCTAATTAAAAAATAATTAAGGGGATAAACAAGCAATTTTAAAAAATTGCAACCCCAATAATTTTTTAAAAACTTAATGAACCAACCACATTAACTATCATTAAATATATAACCCAATAATTAATTGAAGAGATCAATATGACCTCATCATGCATAGAAAGAAGAGAAAACAGACTAAGAAACATATCAAAAGAAGAAACACTAAAAATAGAGAAAAAACTTATGAAATACATATTATTGCAAAAGAATATGCAGATAACTCGAATAAAAATGATGAATAATACGTCAGAAAAAATATTAAAAATACTAAAGGACTATAGCTTCGATTAAATTGAAAATAACCCAATTTATTCAACTAGTTGTTAATAAATCAACCTATTAAAAGCATCATAAAATTAATTAACAAAGACGTGTTAATGAAAAAAGAAAAAGTAAACCTATTGATGTGCGAGTAACCAGTCCATGAAGTCAATTTCACCAAAACCTAACTCTTTTTCACCATTAATAGCATCCATA
This sequence comes from Methanobrevibacter sp., assembly GCA_017460025.1. Lineage (GTDB taxonomy): Archaea > Methanobacteriota > Methanobacteria > Methanobacteriales > Methanobacteriaceae > Methanocatella. The sequence goes on from JAFUBV010000256.1 coordinate 594, forward strand.
AGAGTTAAAACAACTTCATCAACACTTAAATCACTGACATCAATTTCATAGATATTATTTTCATAAATTTCCAATCCTTCAGCAGAACAAACTCCCAATGCTTCAGCTTCCAGATTTTCATAGATTTTAGCATCAGAATAATTTCTTAAAGCCAATCTTTCCTGAAGAATTTCAGGACGACATCTTAATATAATAAGTTTATCCGCTCCGGAACATAAATGGGATAAATGACCTTCAACAATTAATTTATCATGCTCAGAAATAATTTTTAAAAGTAATTCATTTAATCCGTCAATATCGATGATCTTATAACCTTTATCCTCATCGATTCCTAAAACAAGGTTGTTATCAATAGCTAAATCATTAATTTTAATTAAATCATAATTTAGCTTTTTTGATAAAACTTCGCTAATAGTGGTCTTTCCGGTGCAGGGAGTGCCACTAATATAAATAATATTAGACATAATATCTATTTTTTCAAAATAATTCTTAAAACATCCTCATCTTCCAAAACATGGTCTGGTCCAACCTTTTGACCTGGGAATTTAACGGAGGTTCCCCAAATTTTAGCATGACGGAAGTTTTTCACAAATTCACGATGCAACTTGCCACATGCATCAATGACAGTTGAGCCTTTTTTAATAACAAGAGGATCTTCCATGTCCGCTTTTCTTCCTTGCGGTTTTAAATAAACCCTAACCAAATCCAAGTTATCAAATATCAAGTCTTTAAGTTCCTCAATATTTGTCTTTTTATCAGCAGAAATCGGAATGAACTCAGGAATATATTTTTTAAGTTCTTCCAAGTAATTTTCATCAACCAAATCGACTTTATTCAATAAAATTAACATTGGAACATATGATTTGTTTCTGTCAAGAACATCAATGAACTGATCCATTGTTACATCATCTCTAAATAAAACATCAGCATTATGCATTCCATATTCATTAATAATTGATCTGATAGTTTTTTCATCCAAATGAGTTAAAGGACATGTGGATGAAACTTTAACACCACCAAGTTTTTTTCTGTTAACAGTGACATCAGGCGGCTGTTCATTAGGCCTAATACCGATATTTCTAAGCTCGTTTAAAATTACATTTAAATGTTGTGGATTTAAAGTATCAAGAACAACAAGAATTAAGTCTGCAGTTCTTGCAACAGATAAAATTTCTTTACCTCTTCCTTTACCACTACTAGCACCAGTGATAATTCCAGGAATATCAAAAACCTGTATTTTAGCATTTTTATGCTCCATTACTCCAGGAACAATATCCAATGTAGTGAATTGGTAAGCTCCAACTTTACTTTCAGCATTAGTAATCTCATTTAATAATGTGGATTTACCTACAGACGGAAATCCTACAAGAACAACAGTCGCATCTCCAGTTTTTTTAACATGAAACCCCTGTACCTTATGACCTGAACTGCTGCGTTGAAGAGATTCCTCTTTTAATTTTGAAAGTTTTGCTTTTAATTTACCAATATGGTGTGAAGTAGCCTTATTATATGGTGTCTTTTGAATTTCTTCCTCAATATCTTTAATCTTATCTTCAATGCCCATTAAATCACCATATTAAATAATAAAAAAAGAGATCAGGAATTAAAATCCCAATCTATTTACTTGTTTGATTACCGGTAGAAGTACCAGAACCTCCACCAGCAGTTGTTTTATCAAAGTTTACTTGCCATAATGACACACCATTTTCCATGTGAACCATTGTAAATACATCCTGGTTTGCACCGCCCAATAAGTATAATTGGGTGAACATAGAATTGGATAATTTGTTATCAATCAATATTGGGGTGTAGACGTTTCCTTCACCCATTAAGAATAAGGTGTAGTTTGCATCTTTAACATCGCCAACAGATTCGTTTTTAACAAGATATCCGTCTTCAATAACCATGATGTTTGAAATATTCAATGGGTTATATGGAGTACCATTAATTATAATTTCACTGTTGTTGTATGAAGACAATGCTTCAGTGTATGCAGTAGTTGAATTATTGCCTGTTCCTCTTTGAATAACTGCATTAACAATTAAACCGGAATCATCGATTAAAGGTAATTTGCCTGTGCTTCCAGGTTCAACAGTTACTTGCTGGGAAGGAACATAATAATTGTAGTTTTGGGAAGATTGGTTTGTAAAGTTCCAATCACCGAAGTAACTCCACCAACCAGCTTTTTGAAGCATATCTGAACTTGCAACAAATATTACCGGACGTGGATTTGCAGGGTGAGTGTAATTAACTACTGTATTAGCTTGCTCATTAGTTAAATGATAAGTATTTACTAATGTGCTGGTTGCATTTTCCGCAGTCATTGGTAAAATCACTTTAAGAATATCAGTTGATTTACCGTAATCATCAGTGTAATTATATAATGCTTCCTGAGCTTTGGTACCTGAGGAATCCAACATTCTGAATACAGCCGCAGAGTACTCCAGATCGCTCGTCGTCATCGCCTGACCCAACCAGTATGCACGATCACCTGATTGAGAACCTCCATCGAATGTTACTTGTCTATCAGCAGCAATCTCAAAGAGGTAACCGAAGTCCCACCAGGATGTGATAACAGTTGAATTATCGGAATTTTCATTAATCCAAGTCATTGCATTCCACATTGCATCATTAGTACCTGGAACTACTTGATTTGAAGTGACATATGCACCGCAAACGGTAGGTGAAACTAATGCAAGGACAATAGCAATGATTGCGATATACTTTTTAATTGGAATGCTTTTATCTGAAGCTGATTTTTTAGATTTGATAGCAAATATTGAAGCTAAACCTAAACCTACTATTACAATGAATAAAAGTATTCCTAAAACCAAATTAATCTGAGTCAACGGATAAGCTGCAAGTGCACCTGCAAGGACAACTATGAATGCTAACCAATTGTCATTGTTTAATTTGTTTTTAATGTAATCAGTTGCATAACCTATGAAAATACCAGTCATTAAAGCGAATGGTAAAACAATAGTGGTAATAAATCTTGAACCTCTAGTTACTGCTAAAATAGTAACAAGAGTCCATACAACAAATAAACATGCATATAAAATTGTTAAACGTTTAGTTTGAGCTATTTCATCTTGGGTTTCGCCAAAGCTATTTAATTCACCAAGTGATAATTTGAATTTACGGCCATCATCAATTTTTTTGGAAGCTGAAACTCTGTCAGCTTTGCTTGGTTTGGATTTAAGTTGCTGTTTAGGTGAAGTAATTTTTCTAAGTTTGAATACTCTTGAAACTAAAACATATAATACAACTAAACCTGCGAATAATACGCTAATACCACCAATACCGTTTACAACACCGTTTGAATTAGCTAAAAATGCTGAACCCATTCCAGCACCAAGTAAGTTAGGCATTTGCATCTCTGCAACAGAAATAAGTACGTTAGGGAAACCACCAACAACCCTAGCAGTGGATTGCAGTGAAAGTAATGAAAGTAAACTGTTAAATATTCCAAGTGCACCGTCAATACCTCTGAAGAATGAAATACCTATAAAACCAATCACTACTAGAATAATGATTGATAAAACTTCTTTTTGATGAATAAACCATATGAACTTATTCGAATATTGATTTTGAGTATTGTCACCAATGTTGAATACAAAGCAAGCGATTAAATATACTACAGCGAAAATACCCATTAAACCTACGTAAAAGATATAACCAGTCCATGATATGGAGAAAAGTCCTATTGAAATAATGGATAACAATGCATAAATTATCTTAAGTGCCATGTTATCAGTTCTTATACACTCAACAAAGAAGAATATGAAGAACAGTGAAAATATGTAATAGAACATATCTGTATCGAAAAATCCTGGGAATGTGTGCGCAAAGTAGTTTGGAGCTAAAGCTATAATTAATGTAGCTGCAATCGCACCGTAATCATTTGTCAGCCTTCTGGCAAAAATAAATGCTGGAATAACTGCCAATGATGCTATAACAGCACCTGTCCAAAATGCCACTTCCCTGACAGTATGAGTTCCCATGAACTGATTGACCAAATCATGCAGGAACGTCGTTATATAAACAATACCCAGCTCGTAATTAATTACATTACCATCAGGAGCATACCTATGTAAATCCATCTCTGAACCGTCATCTAATTTCAAATCTCCTACATAGCCATGATCTGCATAATCTTCTGTCAACCTTAAGTTATAATATGAATCCATTTCACTGAAATAAGGAAGACCTGATGAATCAACATAATCTCCTTTGATTTCATTAGGAAGAATAGTAAGATCAGCTGCAGGAGCTCTTAATGCAAAAACAACAGCTAAAAGAATCAATATAATGACTGCTGATTTAGCTACTGTTATCATCGTTTCTCTATTCATAAAATCCTCTATTTTCGTTCGATTATTGAAATTTAAAATTAATTATAAGAGTAATTGAAGTATAACAAATATATTAAACGTTATAATACTATACAATCACCCAAAAGGGTTAATTAATCATGAAACTAAAAAAATATTAGTTATAAGATTAACTAATGCAATTAAATAAAAATATTATTTTATCATCGCATCGGATAAAAACATTAAATGTCATTAATGTTTCTATTAATGTTTATATATTATTTTTAACATTATTAAGTATTTTGCATTTAAGCACAAATAATAAAAAATAAGAGTATTTTGAAAAAAATTAAATTTTTCAAATTACTTTTTGAGTTTATATTTAAGTTCGTCCAAAGCGCATGTGAAGCGACATCTTGGGAAACCTTTACATCCTACAAAGTCACCATAACGTCCGGAACGTTTAATTAAATCCCTTCCGCATTCAGGACATTTACCTAAAACTTCAATTTGCTCAGGCTCAACATGTTCCTTGCCGCAATTTGAATCAAGACATGCGTGTTTAGGTGGTTTGCTTCCAAAGGAAATTATAGGCAATCCGCATTTATCGCATGTTTTCTTCAGAAAACGTGCGCCTTTAGGAATAGAATAAGTATGATTACAATCAGGATAGTTGGAACATCCTACAAAATAGCTTTTATTCTTAGGAGAATATCTTTTAATGAGATTTCCACCACATTTGCACTTGCCGACAATATTACTTTCCTGATAAGCATCATAAAGTTTGGAACCGATCTCTTCAGTGTTTTTATCAATATCCACTAAAATTTCCTTAACGTCCTTTTCCCCTTCTTCAATAACACTTTGTCTAGTTGTTGTCTCTTTATTGATGCCTTCCAATTTATCTTCCAAATCCCTAGTCAATTCCTCACTAGTCAAATTGTTACAATAGCTGCTTAAGGTATCAATGAGATTCTTACCTAACTGATTGACAGAAATCTTATTTCCGTCTATATATTTACGGTCATATAACTTATCAATGATGTCTGCACGAGTAGCCTTGGTACCCAGCTCCCTTTTTTCCAATTCCTTAATTAAAGATGCCTGATTATAACGGGCAGGAGGTTTGGTTTCCTTTTCATCGGAAATCAGTTCCTTGACACTCATGGAATCTCCTTCCTTAACTTCAGGGAATTTCTCATCATCAATTTTTCTGAACGGATAATGTTCCATCCATCCTTTATGAGTAACTCTTCTGCGTCTGAAACGGAACTTTTCACCTTCAATATCCAAGGTAGTGCTCATGGTTTCGAACTTTGCAGCTTCAAAGAATACAGAAATGAACCTGTAAACGATCAAATCATAAATCTTCTGTTCATCTTTGGATAAACCTGACGGTAAAATTCCAGTAGGGTGAATAGCAGGGTGAGCTTCATCATCCTTTTTACCATTGTTAGGTTTTAGTTTAGCAGGCAATTGAGAAATATGCTTTCTATATTCCTGATTTTTAGCCAATTGTTTAAAAATGGAAGAAAAGCCTAAGCTTTCAGGTAATTTTTGAGAAGAAGTACGTGGATAAGAAGTATAACCTGAACTATAAAGATTTTGAGCTATTACCTGCGTTCTTTTAGGAGTGAATCCAAATACGTTATATGCTTCTGACTGCAAACCTCCCAAATTGAATGGAACAGGAGGTTTTGTAGTTGAATTGGAAAAATCAATTTTATCTACAGTAGCGTCCTTGCCGCTGCA
>JAFUBV010000257.1 GCA_017460025.1 Methanobrevibacter sp.
ACATGATATCACCTAAAATATTTTTAAGTAAAATTAGAAATTCAAACTATATAAATTTAACCATGCCTAAAAATTGTGATGATAATTAAAAAAAAGTGGTTTGGATGAAGATTAATTTAATAATCTCCAATAATTTTATACCGACTTAAACTAGTCTTTGCCTAGTAGTTGGTTTTTTGTTTTGCCAACTGTATCTTCTTAATTTACTGGATCTGCCGAATCCACAAGAAGCACAGACTTTTTTACGTACGTGATAAGTGTTTTTACCACATCTTCTACATCTGATATGGGTCTTTTTATTCTTTTTACCCATTGATGGAGTTCCCTTTGCCATTGATACACCTCCTACATTATTTTAAATAAATTTAGTTATCTTAAACAATCATTGAATAATATTTATGGTGAAATATAAACAATATTGTCTCCTCTGATAAGGACAACACCTAATCTTCTAGTTACTTCTCCATCTTGTAACTCTTCAGCATCATTGAGAACTAAGTTCATGTGTAAGTCGAAGCTTTTGAGTATACCTCTGAATTCACGGTCTCCTTTGAGTTTGATTAAAACTGGAGCATCGATAGATTTTCCTAATGCATCAAGTGGTCTTTGAACATTTTGTCCGCTCATTATATCACCTTATATTACCATTAATTGTATTTTTTAAATTAGTTTTTAAAAGCAATCATTAATTTAACAATTACCTGTATTAGAAATAATATAATCAAGTTAAGATAAGACAAAACCTAATTAAAACTAATAATAAATTATTTGCTCTTCCTAATATATAAATGTTAGTGTTAAAAGTTAAAAAAATACTGGTCAAATGCTCTCTCGCATTTTTATTATATACTATGCACATTCATAGATAAAAATGCTATGTCATTCAACAAAACGGAATACATAAACATATTAAACTATATTCTATCAAACTGTTATGACAAACCCCATGTCGGAAAGACAGTAATCTCAACAACAATGTATTTCATTGATTTCAACTACTATGAAATATACGGAGAGTCCCTGACCGATGAGGAATATGTCAAATCAAAAAAGGGAATACTGCCGAAACATTTCAATAAGATTACGGACGAACTGATAGAAAGAAAGAAAATATACTTGCGAAAGGAGCCATATTACCACACTACGCTATACAAGTACTATCTGACACATCTGCCCGACATACACTTCACAAAAAAGAAGGAAAACATGATAAGTTCAACTGTCAAACGACTGATAACAAAAAATGCCACATCCATTCTCAAATACGCCAGCAGAGATCCGCCCTTCCAAATGGCCGAATATAATGAGGCAATAGACTACAATAATGTTTATTTAAGATACCCAAGATATTCCATTAGAAAAAAATTTATTAATTTATAAATTTATATTAAATATTAATAATTTAAATCAGGTAAAAACATGGCAATTAAAGTTAAAAAAAGAAATTTCTTAAAAAAGAAAAAAATTAAGCAAATAAAAAATGAATTGGGAGAATATGGCGGACTGCTTGAAAACAAGAAAAATGTAGAGATTCTTGAAGCGGAACCGAATTCATTTATACTTGTGGACGGAGAACCCTACATCATAATAATCAATGAAAAGGCATTCCCAACACTTAAAGCAGCACTAGCCAATGAAATTGATGGAAAAACAGTTACAGTAGATATGGGAGCAGTACGTTTCGTTACAAACGGAGCAGACATCATGAGTCCCGGAATCGTAGCTGCTGACGATAACATTGAACCAGGCGATATTGTACTTATCGTTGATGAAACACACCATAAACCATTAGCTATTGGAGTAAGCCTAATAACTGGTGAAGAAATGGTTGAAAACGACTCAGGAAAAGCAATAGAAACTAAACACTTTGTAGGGGACGAAATTTGGAACTTTGAAATATAAGGTGATTAAAAATGGCTGAATTAAGATACAGAGCAGGAAACATAAGAGATCCGGGAGTACACAAAATAGGAATCATTGCACTTGGATCACATTTAGAAAACCACGGACCAGCATTACCAATAGACACTGACGCGAAAATAGGATCACATATCGCATTTCAATCAGCACTCAAATCAGGAGCTAAATTTTTAGGAGTGATATTTCCGGCATATGAACTGGACGAAATTGACCATGGAGTGCACGTTTCACTAGACGTATTAAAAGAAAATGTCATAGAAACATTAAATTCAGCCAAAAAATTCCTGGATATTGAAAAAGTTGTTATAGTAAATGCACATGGAGGAAATCTACCGTTAATGGCCGAAATATGGGATATTGAAGAACAGACCGATTTGATCGTAGTAATGAACAATAAGATAATCTCATCAGAAGGCCCTCATGCAGGAAGCGGTGAACTGTCCATGGCGAAAGTATTGGGCATCATAAATGAAAACGAGCTTGACCAGCAGGCAGACGTGAACAAATACGTTGAAGTAGGTCTGCACGGATTTAAAAAAGCACGTGAAAACGATCCAAATATTGAAGAAGGGGCACTGGATGTTGAAGAAAACGGAGTATATGTTGATGAAGAATACGGACAACAACTCTTCAATTTAGCTATTGATACAGTACTCTTCGATATTGAAAAATTACTTGATTTTTAATTATGGATTTGGATTATCATCAGTAGCGACAATTTGAGAATCTTGAGGAATATATGATTCAGATTGTTGTTGTGACGAAGAAGTATCCTCTGTCGTTTCAACATCACTCGAAGAACTTTCAGAACTTCCACTATCAGTGTAAGTCTCCACATAACCACCATCAGATGAACTTGAATCATCACTTGAAGTTAAATCAGTTAAATTATCAAATAGTCCACCATCAGCTGTTGTATTATTTCCCAAATCGAAATTTAAATGATATGTACCGGTCATGGCTGCAAAAACACCTGCAAAACAGAATGCAATAATTGCAACTACCAAAACAACTAAAACAATAGCCGGACGACTTGACATATTTAACACCTATAAAATTAATAACAATAATATGTCTGATAAAATATATAAATTTATAGGAATATTATGAAAACTATAGCAAAAGCAGTTCAAAGTGAAATAAATGTCAAGAAATCACAGTTCATATGCCATTTATTTCCAACTAAAAACAAAAAGGAAAGCAAAGAAATCATATTGAAAGTAAATGATCAATATAGCGATGCAACTCATAATTGTACGGCATATATTGTCTCTGACGGTGAAGGATTTGATGATGATGGAGAACCTGGCGGAACTGCAGGAAAGCCGATGATCAATGTCTTGAGAAAAAATGAACTGCATAATGTGACTGCTGTTGTTACACGTTATTTCGGTGGGATTAAGCTTGGAGCCGGAGGGCTGGTCAGAGCATACTCAAAATCAGTCATGGAAGCAATCGGTGAGGCCGAAATACTTGAAGTGGAATCATATGACGTTTATACATTAACCTTCGAATACGGCGATATCAAATTGGTGGATGGGGAAGTGAGAAACAACAATCTGGAAGCAATCAACAAAGATTATTCTGATAAAGTCATCTATGATGTGGTATCCAAAGATTTCAGAGATATTGAAAAGATATTTGAAAAATATAACGGTAAAGTTAATGTTAACTTTAAAAATAAAGAAGTTTTGGTTAAATAATTTATCTTCATATAAAGTTTGGTTGAAGAACAAAATTTATTGTTCTTCGAAATTACTAGCGTCTACACCGCACATTGGGCA
>JAFUBV010000258.1 GCA_017460025.1 Methanobrevibacter sp.
ATGATAACACAATTGGTGCAAATGAATCTGCAAAAAAAGCTGTTACAATAGATGCACCTGACATTAATTTATATTATAAAAATGGAACAAGGTTTGTAGCTACCTTAAGTGATATAAATGGAAATAAGTTAGCTAATCAAACATTAATATTTACAATTTCTGGAACTAATTATACCAGAATTACCGATAATGAAGGTCAAGCTTCAATCGCAATTAATTTAAATCCTAATACTTATAATTTTGTTGTTTATTATAATGGCAGTGAAGAATACTTAGACAGTAAAGTAACTGCCGTATGTAATGTGTATAATACAATTTTAAGTGATAATTTAGTAAAATATTATAGAAATGCTTCTCAATATCATGCTACATTTTTAAATGGAGATGGTTCTCCTTTAGTTAATGCTAGTGTGTCTTTTAATATTAATGGGGTATTTTATACTCGTACTACTGATAGTAAAGGTGTCGCACAATTGAATATTAACTTAGGACCTGGCACTTATATACTAACTGCTGTTCATCCTACAAATGGATTTACATATGCAAATAATGTAACTGTATTACCTACTATTGTATCTAATGATTTAACTAAAGTATATCGTGATTCCCATCAGTATCATGCTGCATTTTATGATGGTCAAGGTTCTCCTTTAGTTAATGCTAGTGTGTCTTTTAATATTAATGGGGTATTTTATGCTCGTACCACTAATGCTAGTGGTGTTGCTGAGTTGAATATTAATTTAATTCCTGCTACATATATATTAACTGCAATAAATCCTAATGATAATTTTACTACAGGTACTTATGTTATTGTTATTGGTCCTTCTTCAACTTCAATAGTTACTAATAATTATACATATTATCCTGATGATATTATTGGTGTAAATGCTACATTATATAATCAACTAGGTTATACTGTAAATGATCAAACTGTTACTCTTAATGTAGGTAATGGAACTTATAGTGCAGTCACTGATAGTGATGGTATAGCAACCTTTGAAAATATTACTTTAAGTTCAGGTAGTTATACTGCAACTTATTCATATTCTGGTGATTTCCCATATCAGTCTTCAAGTGCAACTAATACTATTACTGTAAGGGATGCAGCTGACACTACATTTGTTGTTAATAATACTGTCATATATTATGGTGCTGGTGAAACTTTCAATGTTACAGTATTGGATGGTACTGGAAGTGCAGTTGCTAATCAACCTGTTTATTTCACAGTAAACGGAAGGACATATACCAGAAATACTGACAATAATGGTACTGCAAAATTAAAAATCAATTTAGTTCCTGGATTCTATCAGATTTCATGTAAGTTTAATAGTACTCATTATAAAGAAATTAATAAAGTATACAATATTACCGTAATTGATGGTGGTACATCTATATTAACTGGTCAAAATATAACAGTTGGTCAAGGTTCTGGTCAAAGTTTCGATGTCACATTAAAAGTTGGCGAGTTACCTCTTCCAAACAGGAATGTGATTTTTGAAATAAATGGTGTTAATTATACCAGAGCTACAAATGATGATGGTGTAGCTAAACTTACTATTAATCTTAAAGCTGATACTTATCTTATAAAATATTATTATCTTGGAGAAGATAGAATATCTCCTTCAAGTGGTCAGTCATACGTTACTGTAAAAGCCAGAAGTGAAACTTCATTGTCCTGGAAATCTGCAACCAGCTTTTTAACTGGTTCTGATGTTAATATAAAAGTATTGCTTTCTGACAGTAACAATAATGCATTGTCAGGACGTAATGTTGTATTTACTATTTCATCTAATGATTATAGTGTTACAACCGATTCAAGCGGTATTGCCGCATTGACTAAAACATTAGCTGCAGGATCATATTTGGTTTCATATAAATATGCTGGTGAAAGTGATTATCTCCCTAGTGAAAGTTCCACTCAGATTGTTATTTCTAATCCTAACTCTTCACATGGATACGGTTATTGGGTTCAAGGTAAGGATATGAACAGTGTCGATTTGGCTAAATTGGCATCTTTAGGAACAACTGATATTCTATTGAACTTCTATGCATTCACACTTCACGGTGAATCTAGTGTATTGTCCTGGATTCAATCTGCAAATTCCAATGGCATTAATGTACATATATGGATGCAGGCATTTTATGATGGCGGATGGATTAACCCAGTATCCGGTGGATCAGTCAATTCCGCTTACTTTACAGAAAAAATCAATGAAGCAAAATATTATGCTGGTTTAGCTGGTGTCGCTGGTGTTCATTTGGATTACTTAAGATATCCTGGAACTGCTTATAAGACTTCAGGAGGTACCGCTGCTATTACAGAATTTGTAAACCAGGTTACTACTGCATGTCGCGAAGTAAATCCTAACATAATCATGTCTGCAGCTGTAATGCCTGAAACTTCAAGTGATATATATTATTACGGTCAGGATATTCCTTCTATTACAAAATATTTGGATGTAATTATTCCAATGCAATATAAAGGAAACTATAATTCCGGCACTAACTGGTTAGCTTCAACAACCAAATGGTTTGTACAGAATTCAAATGGTGCTGAAGTATGGTCAGGTTTACAGGCATATGTTTCTGATAATGATTTAACTAAATTGTTGGCTACTGAACTTAAATCAGATGCACAAACTGTTCTTGATAATGGTGCAGATGGTGTAATGTTATTCAGATTCGGTTTATCAAACTTTTTAGATTTCAATAGTTTGGATGATCCTTCTTATGGTGATGAAGTCACTATAGATGATGTTTTAACCGCAGCTACTGATTTAAAAAATTATATTGAGAATAATTTGACTTTACCTTCTAAACTTGATGTTGGAGGAGTTTCATATACTGTTCCTCAGGTATTGGCAATGATGAGTCAGGTTGTTTTAATGATTGATACGGACAGTACTGTTGAAGTCAAAACCTTACTTGTAACAGAACCGGACAATTCATCAGGTGATGAAATTTACAGCCAGTTGGATGAAAAGGAATATATTGATTTGGCATATGACATCTTCGAGTATTCATATACAAATAATCAGGCTCCGGATAATATCACAACATCTGTTGGTGATGTGAAATATGAAACTTTAGTTTATCTATTTGCAAGAGTATTGGCTTATTATAATGCAAATGATGCATTACCTGCAGTTGCTTTGGTAAATAACTTCTTGGATAATCCTATTATTACTGTTAATATGCTTCCAAGTTATTCAACTAAAGAATATTCATATCAGAATTACACAACATCCTGGTTAAATTACTGTCCTATTGGTGATCATTACGGTACTTTGCTTGTCAATCCAAAAGGAACTGTTGAAGGTGAACTGACATGTTATTACTGCGATTCTGATTTCTGCGGTGTTACCGGTCATGAAAAAATAAATGATTCCAAGTATGTATTGACAAGAATGTCAGAATCCGTTCCTGTAAATACAGGTAATGTTGGAGATAATATTTCTGTATCAAGCATTATTGATGGAGCAGTATACTTGAAAGAATACATTGAAGAAAATGATGATACTCCGGATTACATTGTGTTAAGTGAAGGTAAATACACTTTACAAGAATTCTTATACTTGATGGGTAAAGCTATTCTTCAAATTAATGCGTCTGATAACAGTACAATCACTGTTGTAGAGATTGGTGGTGGACCTTCAACCCCATCAGGAGAGATTATCAACTCTTCACTTTCTAAAGAGGATTATCTTGATGTTGTAAAGAGGGTAACTAATTATATCATAAATAATGAGTGGATTCCTAATTACGCTTCATCTACAGTTGGTAAAATCATCTACTATGAATTATTGGATTCATTCTCACGCATATTGAATTATTATTCAGAAAATGATGAATTACCTAATAATGTTAAAATAGTATATTCCGGTGTTTCCTCTAAATCAATATCCGATTTAGCAAATTCATTGATTAAAGGATTGTCTTCACCTAGAGATAAGGCAACCGCATTATTCAATTATGTAAGGGATTATATTTCTTATTCCTTCTATTACAACACCCAAAAAGGTGCTGAAGGAACATTGATTGCGGGATCAGGTAACTGTTGTGACCAATCTCAATTGCTTGTTGCAATGGCAAGGGCTGTTAATATGACTGCCAGATTTGCTACAGGATACTGTACCTTCTCTAGCGGTTCCACATACGGACACGTATGGGTTCAATTCTTAATTGATGGTACTTGGATTAATGCAGACCCAACCAGTACAAGAAACTCCTTCGGAGTTATCAACAATTGGAACACTGCATCATTTACTAATAGTGGAACATTTGATATCTTACCTTATTAGGTTTTAAAACATTTAATATTGGTTAATAATTAATTTTATTAACTATTCTTTCTATTTTTTTAAAATTACTTAATTTAATATTTAGGTTAACCAAAACTTTTTTATACTCTTAAAATAAATATATTATTATTTGTATATTAGGTGGTTTTTCATGGCTGATGATAAAAT
>JAFUBV010000259.1 GCA_017460025.1 Methanobrevibacter sp.
AAATATAATTAATTAATTCTTTTTCACCGATATCTGATACATTTAAAGCCATGTGTATAATATTGATTTTAAAATAAATAAGTTTTAAGAAAAAAAGTGAAAATTAATGTGAAAAATCACATTAAATTCTATTGTTCAATTTTAATTGTGTTACCCATTAATATTGATGAGTAATATCCGTCATCTATTGTACCGAAATAGAATAAGTAACTTCCTGCAGGAAGGTTTTGTCCAAATGAAACAAGACCATTAGCGTCAGGATAAGCTCCATATGTGGTTTCATTATAGTATAAAATACCATAATGCTGGCCGGTTATTGGATTTCCTGTGTTTTTCTCAGTTAAATAGAACTGAATAGGAGCATTTACTTTTACAGTGGAACTTACCAGTTTAACGGCAGGGGTGATTCTTATTTTAAGTAGGTTGGAAATCACACATCCTTCAAATTCAGAAGTTATAATATAATTTCCAGGCAATAAATTAATATTTAATGAAGCAGTACCGTTTTCATTACTGGTTCTGTTATAGAATACACCGTTGATGTTGAATGACACAACCTGGTTTTTAGCTAAAGTACCGTTTTTATAGTGAAGCTCTACGGTATATTTATTGCTATTATTATATTCCATGGAAATGTTTCCGCCGCTTTGGGAATTTTTAACCACAATTGTACTTAATACTTTAATTGTATTGGATTTTACTTCTGAGGTATTGGTATTTTTTGCGGTTATAATATAGGTTCCCGGACTTAAATTAATATTTAAACCAGCTGTACCGTTTTCATCAGTTGAACGATGATATAATACACCGTTGATATTGAATTCAACAGTCGCATTAGCTAAAGGATTGCCCTGACCGTCAATGAATTTGGCTGAATACTGGGTATCATTTTTATAGTATTTTGTAACGTCTTTTCCTTCTATGGTTGATAAGACATTTACATTATTTGAAATTACATCACCATTTACTGTATTTTGAGAAGTGATGACATATTTTCCGGGATTCAAATTGATATTTAATCTGGCAATACCGTTCCCATTAGTGGTTCTGTTATAAAATACCCCATTAATATTGAAAGTAACAACAGCATTTGTCTCAGGCATTCCCTGACCGTTTAAAACAAGGACTTCATATTGGGAAGCGTTTCTGTAAAATTTCTCCAAATCATTGCCGCTGATTGTTGCCAATACGGTAATCTTATTTGAAACAGTCTCATTAGTAATTGGATTAGTGGTTTTTATAGTATAATTACCCGGACTTAAATTAATATTGAATTTTATAGATCCACTGTCATTTGTAGTTCTGTTATAAGTCATTCCATTAATATTAACTGAAACGATTTGATTGACTAAAACATTTCCTTCATTATCATAAAAAGTGGCTTCAAACTGAGTATCATTTTTATAATATTTGACCAAATCGCTGGATTTGATGGATGACTGGGTATCATTTACTGTGATGTCAACGCCTGTGGAATTGCTTTCATCTGCTCCAAGAACAGCATCATTTTCCTGACTTATTTCCTCATTTATATCTGCAGTAGATATTATATCATCAGAGATGACATCTACTCCAGTATCCACATCAGATATTTCCTCTGCACTTATTGCAGAAACAGAAAAAATAGCTAATAGGATAATTGTAATTAAATAAACATTTTTAAAATTCATAAATATCACATAATAATATTGATGTAATGTAATTTACACATTTAAAATATATATATTTTTCTCAAAAAAAAATAAAAAGGTTTTCAGAACGATTATAAATGTTCTGAAATTCTGTCTTTAATGATATCGTATAATCTTGTATCGATACCAAGAGGGTCGGTTAATATAATTTCGCCGTCAAATTCAAACTCTTCCTCATCATCATCGTGATGATGGTGATGATGATGTCCGTGGTCATGTCCATGATCATGGTCGTGGCCGTGATGATGATGTCCATGTGCAGCCTCTTCATCATAATCGCTTTCAATGCCAAGTAAAGTTGGAATATCCCTTTTTGTGTGAAGTCCGTGAGCGACAAAAACAGGAACAACAATAATCTTTTCTAAATCATTGCCTTTAATCAATTTATTCATAGTTTCCGGGATTCCAGGTTTTCTGATTTCCATAAAACCATATTCAATAATAGCTTGAGGGAATTCTTCCCTGTACATATCAGTATAAGCTTTAATTACTTCTTCACCATCATCTAATCTACTACCATGGCTTAAAAGTAAAATACCAGTTTTTTCATCAATCATAATAACAACTCATTTTTTATTACTATTATGATTTATAATTAAAAATATATAAAGTTAAGTTAAATTACAAAGAATTATTAACCTTTTTAATTAAAATATCGATTAATATGTCATCGGCCTTAATCGATTCAGGATATAAAATTTCACCATCAAAGTCAATTGCCGTGATGTCCTGTTGGTGATGATGATGCCCATGGTCATGGCTGTGATGATGCTCATGAGAATGTGGCTCCTTCAGGCCTAAAATGGTTGGAATATCATTGGTTGTATGAACTCCAGGTGCAATGAATACTGGAACGACAATTAATCTTTCAATATCATTTTCACTAAGTAAATCATCGATTGCAGTTGGAATATCAGGTTCGGCCAATTCCATGAATCCGAAATTGCTTGGGTATTCTGTGGTCTTTTCAAATTTTGCAAATAAAGCTGAAATAAATTGCTTATTGTACTTTAATCTGCTTCCATGAGATACAAGTAAAACTCCTGTTTTTGCATCACTTTCCAATTTAGAATCCTTTAAAACCTCTTCAATTCTTTTATCAATGAATTTAAGCAAATCATCGTCAGGCCCGATTGCTGAAAGCAGTTGGATTTCACCATAAAAGTCAACGTCATCCGCAATGGAGAGATAATGATCATCAGGATAATTGCCGTCAGGGCATCTCGGATCTTTTTCTAGAGGATTCAAACCTAAAAGTATGGGTATATCGATGTTAGTGTGAATTCCCGAAGCTAAAAATACGGGAAGTGCAATGATTTTATCCAAACCATCAACTTCATTTTTTAAGTTTTCAATAGCGCCTGAAATAGATGGCTCAGACACTT
>JAFUBV010000260.1 GCA_017460025.1 Methanobrevibacter sp.
GCATACAAAATACAGGAACAAATAATGAATAAGGATAAATTTGCATTAACAAATTTTGACACATTCATATACAACACACAAATCTGGCTTGTAATAGCATCCTCATCTAATTTTATTGAAATCCGAATATCTAAACATTTTTGAACAGACTATAGAAACGAAAGAATAGATATTTAATGCATTACCTGAAATAACAAAAAATACTAGTACATATGAACAACATATATTAACCTATGAAAATATGGAACCCTATCGCATTTTTTATTAGTTTTTTTATGAGCGGAATAATGGCTTTAATCTTTTCATATCCAATGGGAATGCCTGTCTGGTTATGTTTCGCATTATGGCCTGTACGTTGGCCTGTAGCATACTTTTTTGCAAACTTCATCTGCAATCCTTTAGGATTCAAATTAGCTGTTAAGGTATTCGGATTTAAACCCGGCCAAAAAACCGGCCTTTTTAATCCAGTTCCGTTTTTCATCAGCCTTCAGATGAGTTTCATCATACCTCTGATATTTGGTGTTACCACTAACCTGCCTGTGGATTTATTCTTCTTAACATGGCCTGTGCGTTGGTTTGTAGCATACTGTTTAGTTAATTTCATCGTAAGACCTCTTGCTTTCAAATTAGCTATCAGAGTATTCAATTATGACCCTGAGGCGCATTAATGGAAATAAATGACATTGAAATAATTATTCAAAGAAAGAATATAAAAAACATGTACCTTCGGGTTGTTCCTCCTGAGGGTAGCGTTAAAATTTCAGCCCCATATCATGTAAGCGATGAGCAGATAATTGATTTTATCTATTCAAGAATGGACTGGATTATAGAAAAAAGAGCTAAAATTGCTGAAGGCAAATATTTACCAAAACTGAAATATGTGAATGGTGAAAAGCATCCTCTTTGGGGCAAGGATTATGCTCTTCAGCTAATAGCAAACAATATAAAAACCGCTTTTTTAAAGGATGACATCATTTATCTTCCAGTTTCCAAAAGAAGCAAGATGCAAAATCGTCAAAAGACTTTGGAGGATTTCTATCGCCTTGAGTTATCACGAGAGATTGATGAAATCTATGACAAATGCTGTGAGATTGTCGGCGTGAAGCCTAAGGAAGTTAAAATCCGCAAAATGAAAAATTGGGGAAACTGCAAACAGAACAGAGTGATTACCCTTAATCTTAATTTGGCCAAAAAGCCGAAAATATGTCTGGAATATGTGTTTATCCATGAATTGTGTCATCTTATAGAGTTCAATCATGGCAAAAACTTTAAAATGCTGATGGATAAGAATTGTCCAAATTGGAGAGAAATAAAAAAAAAATTAAATAGTTGAAAGAGAATTATTCTCTTTTAAGCATATCTTCTTTTTCGTCTGGTGTGAGCTGTTTAACGATATCTTCAGGAGTACCTATATCCAATAGTTTTCCTCCTCTCATTAAAGCTGCCCTGTCACAAACATCCAATACGAAGTCCATATCGTGAGAAATGATAATGAATGTCTGTTCCAATTCAGTACGTGCTTTAAGGATTGAATCTGTAACAACTACACGAGTGACCGGATCCATTGTACCTGTAGGTTCATCCAATACAATGAGTTTAGGTTCCTTAATCAATACCTGTGCAAGAGCCACTCTGTGCTTTTCTCCTACACTTAACTCATCAGGATACTTGTCGAGGATACCGACTGCCGTGGTGTCGCTGAATCCTACTGTAGTCAATGCGTCAATTGCTTTTATCTTACCGAACTCTGCAGGCAATTCCAAACTGATAGCATCAGTCAGGTTACCCAAGACTGTTCTGTGAGGATATAATGAGTATTCCTGGTGCAATAAACCAATGTAAGGCATGATACGTCCACGATTGAGAGGACCTACTTTTGTCATGTCAACCCATTCGTCTTCTCCGAGTCTGATTTCGATTTTACCGCTGCTCGGATCGGTCAGTCCCATAAGCATTCTGGTTGTGGTTGTCTTACCTGATCCGCTTAAACCTACAATACCGAAAATTTCTTCCTTGTTGATTGTTATTGAAACACCGTCAACCGCTTTGATGACTCCTCTTTCAATGTCATAGTAATGTTTCTTGACATCTTCCCATATGACTTCAGGTTCACCGAATTCAGGAATTTCAGGTTTTTCAGGAACCGGTACGGTAGCTATGAAGTTATCCACAACAGTTTGAGGATCGCCTTCCTCTTTGATTTCACCGTTTTCAAACCACACTACCTTATCTGCAAGTTCGGTCATCACTTCAGGCCAGTGGGATGTGATGAGCATTGTGATTCCTTCATCTTTTACTCCTTCTTTTAAGGTGTTGTGAAGTTTTACAGCAGTTTGAGGGTCAAGTGTACCTGTCGGTTCGTCTGCTAAAAACATCATTGGGTCTTTAGCAAGCTGTCTTGCAAGCACTACTCTTTGTTTTTCCCCACCACTTAAATCACGTGCGATGTGTGTGATACGGTGGTTCATCTGAACCATTTCCAATAAGTCCAAAGCCTTATATAGAGAGTCTTCGTAATCTGTTTCGTCTCCCATTGCCCTCATTACGTTTTCAATAACTGATTCTTCGTCGTATAATGCGAAGTTACGTTGAAGCATGATGGAAATTCTTCTTTTTATAGCTGCGAACAGTTTTCTGTCACAGTTGAAGAAATCAACTTCCTGAACTGACAATTCGCATCCGCAGGAACATTTTTCGCCGTCATGGGACGGAGATTCAATAGTCAAACAGTTAGGACATACTGCGACATTAATCAATACATGACCGTCATCAGGCTTGTAGTCCAATGTACCTCTGAGCATGTTAATTAAAACAGATTTTCCACTACCACTACGTCCTAAAATACCTAAAGTCTCTCCCTCATCAATCTCCAAGTTAATATCCTTTAAAACATCTACTCCATTAAATGATTTAGTAATGTTTTTGAGTGTTATAAAATTCATAGATAACTCACCTATTGTTAAATAATTAATCTTTTATCTTGAGCATTAATAAATATATGTTTTTAAAAATCAGAAATATTAAAATTTAAGCTTCCGGAAATTACTCCACGAGCTATTGACAAGCCATAAACACCACAATCATACATTGTTTTGATTTTTTCGGCCGAATCAATTGAATTATTTCCTATGACTTTAATATTTGTATTATTGCAAACCTTTTCAAGCAATTTCCAGTCGGCATCAAACACATTAGGATCCATCGCATCCAAATGCAGATAGTCCGCTCCGGCATCCTCTATTTTTTGTGCAATTTCCAAAGTGTCTATTCCTCTGACATTTGCACGGATTTTCACTGACACTTCACTTTTCGCAGCATCAACAATTTGGGAGATATAATCTGACAGGTCTGGCCTTTTCAGCATCTCCTGACCGCAACCGATAGCTATTATTTCATCCTGACGGCAATGACAATTTATTTCAATTATATCCAGTTTTTCTATTTTTGACGTTTCAATTATCGGTTCGGGATTGGTTGATCTTACGTTTGCACTTACACGGACATCCGGATAATCCTTCTTTATTGAGTTTACTTCACTTTCTATGTGGGGAATTATTTCATCCTTTGGAAAATGGAATTCCTTTCTTCCCCTTTCGATTATCTTTTGGGATGCTTCAATAGTCTTTTCATCAAGGCTATATCCGCCTAAAGTAACTACATCAAATCCGTATGGAATAACACTAGTTAAAAATTTCGCATCAGTTATTCCGGCCATTGGTGCAACTACTTTTATTTGAAATCCCCCTAGTACTCTTTTTCGACTACCCAAGTCCAAGGTTCGTTGTTGCGGTCACGAATTTCTTCAAGACCAATATCAGCCATATATGCAGCATCTTCAGCGTTTTTACCTCTTCCGATACCTGCTTTAAGACCGATTCCGATTTCCTCATCGATTTCAACAAGGATTTCTTTGATTTCCTCTTCGGTGAGTCCGTTGCATGGTGACATGAAATTGTCTCCGCCTATGAAGAACAATAATGCTCCTTTCTTGATTAGTTTGGTCATAAGGTAATGTTGAGCCTTGTTCACCATGAAACTTGTGTCGAATGCGGATTCTATGTCGGTTAAAGTTTCAGTTACGCTGTTGATATCGATGTGTGCTGCCTGAACATAGCTGTCTTCCTCTGATACGAGGCTGTCTATAGCCAAAATTTCTTTTCTTTGGGAGGATTGTGCTCCGCCTTTTTCCTGTAAAGCTACAGTAGCTAATCTTTGAGCTTCATGAGGAGTTTCAGCAGCTCCAACACCCATACTTACAGTGATTGGGTATCTGTTTCTGATGGACCTTTGAATCCTTAAGTGGTCCTCTTCATTCAAACCGTTTGAAATAGCGAGCAGGTTGTCGAATCTTGTAAAGAAAACCAAACCCTTTTTGTTTCCAAAATGGTTGTTTAAATCAGCAAATAAGTTTGCTTGTAACATTTGTAAATCTGACTCAGTACGTGGCCTTGGAGTAACAGTCCAAGGACCATAATTATCTATTTGTATCAATGTCATTTGTATCATTGCATTACCGCCTAACTTTATAAGATACCCTCTAAAATATTTTTTGCCAAATCGATTTTGGTATCTAAAGTATTCATTATAGTATTTGTAATTATTACTTTATTAATGATTTCGCCTAAAGTATCTTCCAAATCATTATCCTGATTGTCAATTACAATTACATCTAAAAAATCTTCATATAATTTTGCAACACCAATTGATGAAACCTCAATGCCCATGGCCTTCATGAATTTTGCTGCCGGACCTGAAACGGAATTATTGCCTATTATTGGAGAAACAGCTATCACTGGAGTTTCTTTTAATGCATCCTTTACACCTTTTAAAGATAATATCGGCAATATTGAAGTGATTGGATTTGACGGTCCGATTATTACTGCATCGGAATTTCTTATTGCATCGATTATGCCTTCTGAAGGTGAAACTTCAGAAAACACCACATCGAGAACTTCAGGCTGTGACTGGTGCTTTATCAAAAAGTCATGGAAATCCAGCTCGCCGACGTCTGTGATGATTTTGATTTCGGAGTTTTCATTACTCATTGGAATAATTTTTGATGTGATACCCATATGTCCCGCCTGAATATCAACACTTTCCTGAAGTGAATGCTTCTGCATTAAAAGAGTCTTCTGTATTTTGGTGGCTCTGTCAATATCCCCTATTCTAAGCAACTCAGGACATGATAATTCTTCAAGCCTTTCATGGGTGGTGAATGTGTCTCCCTTAACCCCATACCATGTCTCATCATTGATCATGTCAGTCATTGTGTATAAGACCGTATCGATGTCGGCTGAAACATAAACGCCTGCAAAATAGTCATTTTCCAAAGTATTGACTATGATTGTCAAATCAGATGGATCGACAATCTCTTTAATACCCTGCAATAATTTTGGAGTACCGGTTCCTCCGGATAAAACAGTAATCATAAAAATCCCTTATTTTCTAAATAAATCAAACTCTTTCGGCCTTAGCAGAGCTTTGATGTTTGAATTTTCATCCCTCAAATGAGTGAAACCTGCAAAACCAGAAATGATTACCACAGGAAGGCCTTCATCGGCCTGACCCATAATAAGTGACGCTGCACTTGCAAGCTCATCTGCACTTGCGATTTCTGTCGTTTCAAGCTCCCTTCCATATAAATCTTTTTCACCTATTCTCACCCATAAAGGATTCATTCCGCTGCATCCTATTGCAGTTCCGATGGCTCCAACCCTGAATGCTCTTCCCTGAGTGTCCGTTATGATTACGGCCAAATCCTTATTGAATTCCGCTTCCAGAAATTCCCTTATTTTGGATGCTGAGGCATCCGGATTTTCAGGAACTGGAGTTGCAAGGCCATCCTCAACATTTGACTCATCGATTGCAGCATTTGCACAGACAAAACCGTGCTTGGTTTCTGTTACGATGAAATTAGGTCCAACCTCAACGATTTCTTTTGAATTGCGCAAAATAAGCTCAACAAGTTTCGGATCCTTTTTGCAGATTTCGGCCACTTCAATAGCCTTATCGGAAGGAGTGATTTCATCCAGATTCACGATGTTTCCTTCAGCCTTTGAAATCAGAGTCTCGGCTATTAAAATAATGTCTCCATCTTTTAAGTCATAATTCTGTTGTAAAATAGCATCTTTGATAATTTCGGCAATGTTATCCCCTGACTTAACTAAGGGAATACCTTCTAAGCCTGTTAAATTGATTTGCATAATATCATCTTAAAAAAAATAAAAAAATTATGGATTATGAACATCTATTGTCCATTCTCCATCAAAAACAGTAGCACAAGAGGTTACCGGTTTTTTGTAATTGGCAAAAGTACCTTCATCAAAAATAAATTTTGCGGCTTCGCTTGCGTTTTTGGCAGTGAATTCCACTGAATCATGAACCTGACTACCGTAAGTTGATATGAATACCGCATCACCATAAGGCACCTGCTCAACCAACAATTTCTTATCGTTGGCAATTCCAACATAGCATCCGTATTCATCCTTCTTGTTTGTAGATGTCACGACACCTGCAATCCTTGGAGTATGATAATCGTCCTTTTCATAATCCATGGTGAGCAATGAATATGCTATTGCATCTTTAATGTTCATTCCCAGGGAAATCTTATCTGCAATCACGTCAGTATGAGATCCGTTTGACACGATTGCTGTGTCACGAACAATACGAAGACAGTTATATGTAATATATGTGTTTTCGTAGATGTCCTTTTCAAATCCTTCCTTAGGAACAATGGCTGCCCTTGTATCGAATTTCATGCATTGCCTATTAGGAAATGACCTGCTTGATACCCTATATGCAGCAAACGGTTTACCATCACTATTCATCCCAATTGATAATATCCTCCCAGTATACATACAATCTCCTCTTAAATTAAACGTTTGGACGTTGAACAGCCTTATTCGGATCTATACCATCCGGAGTGGTAATAATAATCTCACCGGGCTTAATCGATATTTGTCCCTCATCCATAACTTTCGCCAGCACACCTACAGCACTGCCGCTTATGGCATCTGATTTGTCAACGCCATTAACGGTTACCTTGTGTAAATTCGCAACAGGCACAATATAATATTCAGCATCTCCAGAAACGTCAGTCACGTTCGGCTTACCAGTTCCGCCGTCAGTAACGTCACTCGGCATGTCGACAGCTGAAAAATTACTAGTTACAACTAGAAAAATCATTATTGTAAATAAAATATCAATAAATGGAACCAAATTAATATTCGGCTTGGAATCTCCCAAAACCTTCTTCTTGTAAGATTTAATGTCAATTGCCATAATAACCACTTATTGTCTTAGTTTACTTTCAGTAATCTCTGCATTCACATTACATTTCTCTAAGATAATGTTAGAAATACTCTTGTCTAACATACTTGGCTTGAATGAAACCTTGATATTGGCATAAGGGTCTGAAATGAGACGGGTGTTAACGACACCTTCAGCTTCCTGAAGCGCAGCGACAGCACATTCCACATTAGCTTCAACTCTTACCTTAACGACAGCAAATCCCCAGTTTGTCATTTTAGTAGCAAGCTCGATTTTATCCATTTCAGCTTCGATAAGTCCCTGAATGTAAGTGTAAATCGGCAAAAGAATAATTACAACAAAAAGACCCATGATGGTGGTTGTGAGTGCTACATAAATACCTTCAGCCATTGCAGCTGAGTTAGGGTTGACACCTAAAGATTTGAAAGTCAGCCAGATACCGATAACGGTACCAATCAATCCAATAAAAGGAGCAAGCTCAGTGATTGTCTTAATAGTGTTTAATCCCTTTGTCATCTTAGCAACTTCAACAATGAAAATCTGCTCCATACTTTCCTCAACTTCAGTCTTGTTCTTATAACCTATCTTTAAAGTCTCGGAAATGATTCTTGACACCGGATTTTTAAACCTATTAATCTGCTTTAATGCTTCAACAGCCCCTCCTCTTTCCATAGACGCAGTAACAACACCAAATATTTCAGTGGTGTCAACACGACTAATTTTTCTTAAATACGCAATCTTTCTAAATGAAATAATAAGACCATAGATACCTATGAAAAGAATTATGTAAGTTATAATTCCCCCTTGGGTAAAGATGTCCATTACTCCATCAAAAATTGGCGAGATATACTCAATAATCATATTTATCCTCTATAAAAATTATATTAAATAATCCTTTATAAGAATAGTATATATATTCCTATACTTAAAAATAGCTATTTAAAAATAAGTAGTGAATGCAGATGAATTATAGAAATTATATAAATAATGAAAACATGAGTGATATACAATTAACAAAACTGGAGTATATAATATGAATAATAGAAAAATCACTATTTATCATGAGAGAAAAAGAATAACCAATCCCAATGCACATAGATTTGCCAGAGCTTTCAAAAGCTGTCCCGACACCCCATCAGCCAAGGACATAGTGCATAACTTCTACAGAAGCATCGGCATGGATGCGGATTATGATGAAGTCCTTGCGGATTAGTTTTTAAATCAGATCAATGTGGTCTGAACATCCTTAAGTTTTGCAACGGTTGACCAGGACTTTCTCACAAAGCCGGGCATTTCGCTGTATGTATAATTTGAAAGGAACTTTTTAGTTGTCGGATCTGACGGATAGCCTGAACCGATTCCACCTACATCCTCAAAATACTTGTTTATTTCGGCTATTGCATCATCACGGGTTTGCTTTGCAATTATTGATGCTGCACTGACTTCAATATATTTGTCGTCTGCCTTATGCTCAGCAGTTACGTCAACATTTGTTGCTCTTTTAAGCTTATCCTCAAACCTTTGTGGCTTGACGTCCACTGCATCGACTATTGCCTTGTCACAGTCCAGTTTCAACAACAGTTCCTGCATACCTTTGCGTTCGATTTCGTTCAGGTTGACGCCCTTTGCCCTCATGTTATCGATGTCCTGGGCGGAATAGATTACTGTATCCCATTCAAACATTTTTTTAAGTTTTCTGGACAAAACCTCCCTTCTTTTAGGAGTTAGCTTTTTTGAGTCCTTGACGCCCATATTGTCAAGAATTGCCTCTTTGCGCTTGTCAACTACAACGCCTGCAATGACCAGCGGACCTAAAACGGAACCTCGCCCTGCCTCATCAATGCCTAAAATATTCATTTAAATCAAAAAAAAGTAAAAAAAAGGAAATAATTAATTAAAATTATTTCATAGCTCTTAAACGTACTTCCGGTTCTAATGCGAGAGGTTCAGCTGCTACAATAGCTGTTCCTTTTGCAACTACAGTCATCGGATCATCGGATATTTCGATTGGAATAGAGATTTCATCGAATATTCTTTGTTTGATACCTCTGAGTCTTGAGCTTCCTCCGACTGCAACGGAGTTGTTGTATACTCCCATCATTAATTCCGGAGATAATCTTTCTAAAATAACATTCAAACCATCCACAATTTCTTTCATGTATGGTTCAACTGCATCTGCTACAAGCATGGAGTCGATGACAACTTTTTTAGGTCTGTTGGTTTCTAGGGATTTTCCGATAACTTCTACGCTTAAGTTTTCGAGCTGTTCTGAACAGTGCACCATTCCAACTTCCATTTTTGCAGATTCTGCATCATGAATACCAATTGCTACATCGTATCTTTCTGCTACAAGTTCGACGATTTTATTGTCGATGTCGTCTCCACCGCATCTTACGGTTTCAATGTCGTTGATACCACCTAAAGAGATGATTACAATATCAGTGGAACCTGCACCGATATCCACAACCATTGTTCCGTTTGGTTCTGCTATAGGAAGACCTGCGCCGATTGCTGCTGCGAGACCTTCACTGATTACGAGAATATTTTGTGCGCCAGCTTTTCTTCCGATTTCTTCAGCAGCGTTTTTTTCCACTTCGGATGCATCACCCGGAATACCGATAACGATTCTTCCAACACTTTCTCCTTCGTTTATACCTATTTGCATTGCTTTAATAAGTAAAGCCTGTGCCTGTACAACGTTTTCAATTACTCCTTTTTTAAGTGGTCTTACAGCAAGAATGTCTTCAGGAGTTCTTCCAAGCATTTTTTTAGCTTCTTCACCGACAGCCAATACTTCACTTGGATCGTCTTTTTTGACTGCAACCACAGATGGAATTTGGTATAAATCAAATTTGTCCCCTGACGGTTTAGCTATTACAGTGTTTAAAGTTCCTAAATCTATCCCCAAACTATTACTGATTACTCTTGCATCAGTAATTTCAAGTTCTTCCTCATCGTTTCCGAAAATATTCATGACTAATCCTCCGTTATAATATCTTTAAAATCTATAACAAATATTTTATTAGATGTAGCAATACTTTGAACCCTTTCAACGTCTTTATCATTTTCTACAGAAATGAGTATTGTTGACAGGACAACCTCATTTGCATTGTAAAATGGTTTTAAAGCTGACTTAACAAATCCCGGTAGCTTTACTGAATCATTCAGACCAACCTCAATGAATCCTGTTGTCTGTGATTCCTGAAGAATCGCAAATGGAATTCTTGACTTTTCAATGATTGAGACTGAATCCCTTATCGTATCATCAGGAGCGACGAACACCATAATGTTTGACTCTTCTGTCGTGTAGTAATGTGAAATTCTGATGAATGCACCGCCTCTCGCTTGAGAGTAGCGGCCAAACTCTTCAATTTTTCTTGAATTACCATATAACATGATGAAATCAAACTTTTTGTCCAGCCTTCCTTCATTCAATACGACATGTTCTCTGAATAGAATTTTTACGCTATTCTTTGATGCAATTGCTTTATATGCAACATTATCGATTAAATCAACGTTTCCTGCAACCACACACCAAACTTTATCATCTATAGGGTTATCTGAAGATGTTACCCTTGCCGCTTGTCTGAGAATGCGTATATTATCTTCTATCATTTAACTACTCGCAATTATATTAATATAAGTTCTAAATACATTTAATTAATAGTTAAATTAATTAAAACCCCCATTTTAGCATGAAAAAAATCGCTGAATTAAGGTACTATTAATTAAGGTCTAACAATATTAAATTACTTTAAATTGTTATATATATTTTATCTTTCACCACGTTTTAAGGCATTATTTATGAGTAAGAACAATTTTTATTAGTGAGATTAAAATTCTTATTTTGTTGAAAATAACCTCCTTAAGTTAATAATATATCAAATAAAGAATTATAAGCTTTGATATAAGTTAAGCTTAATAATAAAAAGGTTAATAGTAGTATTAAAGTTTTTAAGAATTTTTCTAAAAAAACTTGCTAAGTATTTGGAAACTTATCACAGCATTAATGAATTCACGCTCCAAATACTTAGTCTTTAATAAACTTAGTGAGGATTATTATGACAAGAAAAGATCCACAGTTTCCTAGAGGCTTTGGCGAGCTGGATGACTTGAAAAACAATAATATGCCAAGGCCAAAGCTCAAGGAAGAAAAAGAGATAACTGCAATTGAAGCATTCAACAATAAACTGGGTTCAATCTTTAAAATCAATGACAATATCAGTGATGAAAAGAAACGCAAAATCGGAATGATAATAACGACGCTTGTCGTATTGACACTCATAGTGTCAGCATATTACTTCCTGATTTATGAGCCTGCACAGGAAGAGCTCAACACAGCAAAAACCGCAAAGCTCAATGAACTGCACTCACTTTACAAGGGGCCTCTTTCAAGCGACGGTAGAGTCTTCAGTCTTGAAGATGAAATCAACAATGCAAACAGCGCCTACGAGGTTGAATCAATCAACATCATGATGTATGCAACAAAGGACTGGAAAAACTTCCATCTGAAATCAATCCGCTCAAACACAGATCAGTTCAACCGTACGATGGCTGTCTATTCAAATGAGTCCCGAAACATCATAATGTCAGCTGAAGATGCCATAAATATCGTTAACGGAAATGATGCGGAGAAATTGTGTGAAATCACTTTTCAAAAGCCGAATACCGTTTCAGTTCCGATTCTGGTTTCACGCCTTCAGGCAGGAGCCGGACTTATAAGTGTCGGAAGCATCGTTGACATCTATAAAAACAACAATGATACATTTGAGGAAAACGTTACCAATTCCACAGAAGCTGCAGTAAGCGGATGTACCGTGCTTTCAATCATGAGATATGAGGACAACGGTGAGATAGAGTCAGAATACTCAAAGGCAAACACCATTGTTGAGGGAAACATGACAAACCCTTCTGAAAACACACAGGCATTCAATTCCAATGTCCTTGAAATGCTTAAAGGCGCGATAATCAGAGGATATGATGAAGAAGCAACAATAGACATGCTGAGAGATTACGGAATCAAGCTTTCAAACTATGAGCGCCAGATTAATCTTGGAGATTTGGATGCCGAGTACATGCTTCTGGTTGAAGCTCCGCAGGACAAGGTGAATTTCATTCTGGACAATATGGACAGCATCGTATTGACAATACCGACCTCAAAGGCCCCTTCATGGATGGCGGGTGAGATTAACGCAACATATTCTCCCCAATAGAAAAGCTATATTAACAAATTGAACAAAAATGATAGTATGGAAAAACCAAATATTGCGACAATAATCATAATTATTTGCATAATAATAATAGGTTTGTATGCGGCAGGAGAAGTCAACTATTTTTCAGCAAAGACAGTAACTGAAAAAAACATCACTGCTCCTGTTGTGATACTTGAAAAGGTCGGAATTCAGGAAAAAATCAACAACGTTTCCCTGTCCCAGGGAGTAATGATGGATGAGAAGTCCTCAATTCCAACTGAGGGAGACGTTATGCTTTTCGGACACAGGACACTTCAGGGTTCACCATTTTTAAGGCTGAACGAGATTGAAAATGGAGATATAATAACCCTTGAATGGCCTGATGTGGGCGAGGTCAACTATACTGTCATAAACTCATCAATAGTTCCTGCAACATATCAGCTGTCCACTACAGAATCCGGAGACCATGTCTTTTTGATTACATGTGATCCTATAGGTTCGACTGCAAACAGACTCATCATTGAAGGTGTTGAAAGTAATGTAAGCGGAATTGACGAAAAAATCATTCATGACAATCCGCAGGAGTCCTATGCATTCATCATTGCAGGAGCATTTTTAATAGTAGGTCTGATAGTGTCATTTATCTATCCTAAGGATATGAGGCCATACATAATGGCTACAGTACTGATAATATCTGCAGTGCTGTTTTATTTCTGCTTCAATCCGATATCTTCACAGCTGATTTATGACAAGATAATCTTTTTGAACGGAGGA
>JAFUBV010000261.1 GCA_017460025.1 Methanobrevibacter sp.
CTCTTTTTTGTTTTTCTTTTTTTACCATGTTTTTTAGTCTATTTTCTCTTTCTTCTATGCATGATGAGGTCATTCGTATCACATCCAATAATTTTTCTTGTAAGTCTGTGTCATTAACGAATAGGTCAACTAGTATCATTTGGCAGAAGGCTATTGCTTCTATGTTTTTTTCTGGGATGTTTAATTTTTCCGTTAAATGGCATAGCTCTTCAACTAGTTTCTCTACATTATCGTGGCCATGGTTGGTGAGCGGTAATATGGAGAATACATATTGTTCTTCATCGGTTAATGTTTTGTTATCTACGATTTTGTCTTTAATGTTATTTAAAATTGTTGCACCATCTATTTCAGGGGTGAAATAACACTGTGCTTCATATTCCAGATTTTTTAAAATCTGCAGTTTATTGACTGATTTTCTCTCCTTGTCTAAAATGACGATTTTTTGATCCATTGTTTCGCCGTAATGGAAATAACACTCCAGCACATACTCAAAATCTCTGTTTAGGTGGGATTTTGACAAGGGCTGTTTGTGAAATTCTATATTTATATGGCCGTCTTTTCCTTTCAGCAGTATGTCCATTATCTTCACATCACGTCCTGGCTTAAATATTTCATTAGATACGATGATGTAGTCATCTTCAGGCAAATCAAGCAAAGGAATAAGAGCATTGACAAATGCATGCGTCGCTATTTTGAAAATCGAATCATATCGATTTTTTACATTGTTGTTCAATGGTATTATTCTCATCATTAAACCACCTCATTTTTTTTTATAAATTATTTATATGCCGGCATAATTTAAATTTACAAAATTATATTGTGATATTTTACTATATAAATCGTTCAGTTTCTTTTGATTACAATTTTACCTTCTTAAATCAATATTTTAATTAAACTGTTAAATTATATTGGGTTATAAAAATTGCTTTCAATCATATAAACTCAATATTTTTTTGCTGATTTTTGAAAACTTCTGAATTTTTCTCTCAATTTTTTCAGGGCGAATAGATTTTGTCTTCATCCGTCATCATATAACGAGTTAAGCTCAATAGGATGTTTGGATTAAAATTATGATAAAAAATAAAAACTTATGGAATCGTGCTTTTTAACACAACATTTATTAATAGTGAAAATCATAATTATTCTTAATATTCATGTTAACCTAAGGTTATTCATTAACTATGGTTTTTGTTTTAATTTGCGCAAATCATTTTAATTCAATTTTTGAATATTATATCCGACAATTAAGGAGGATATTTTTGAGTAGAGGAAGACGACCTAAATGGATGATTGATATAGCTATTGAAAGAATGAACATTCTTTTTGAGCGTGCTGAGATGGAATTCATCACCCATCCTGAACGATCACACAGGTATGTTGAGATGGCTAGAAAGTTGTCCACCAAGTACAATACAAAGATTCCGGATAACTGGTCCAGAAGGTATTGTAAGAATTGCGGTAAGTTCCTTTACTATGGTCATAATTCATCCGTCCGGCTAGTTGACGAGAAGGTTAACATTTTTTGTGGAGAATGTGGCCATGTTATGAGAATTCCTTACAGTAAGGAAAAGAAAAATAAAAGGAGAGCTAAATATGAGTCAATCAAAAAAAGAAATGATGAATAGAGCTCTTTCCGCGATGACAATCAACATTGGTAAAAGCGGTGTCAATGACAATGTCATTGAAGAAATCAAACGCCAGCTAAAAGCTAATGAACGTGTCAAACTTAAATTTGCAAAAAATATCGCTAGAGATAAAGATACTTATATTGCAGAAATTGTCGAAAAGACTCGATGCAAGCTCATCGATGTTCGAGGACATGTTGCTGTGATTTACAAAAAGAAGCCTTAAGAATTACTTAAATTTAGAGTTACAGGCCCTATTTTTTTAGGTCTTAAATTTACAGTGGATTAAGAGTACAATTATTTAATAAAATATTGGAGAATTAATATGTCTACTGTATTTGATGTACCTGCAGATTTATTAATTGAAAAAGTCGCAGAAGAATTTAAAGAAAATGATAAAATCAATTCCCCTGCATGGTCCAATTTTGTTAAAACCGGTGTTCACAAAGAAAGAAAACCGGAAAATGCTGATTGGTGGTATGTAAGATGTGCATCTATCATTAGAAGAGTGTACATGGATGGACCTGTTGGAGTAATGAGTTTAAGAACTTTCTACGGTGGTAAAAAAGACCGTGGTGTAACTCCTGAAGTATTTAGAAAAGGTAGTGGAGCTATCATTAGAAATGCTCTTCACCAATTAGAAGACGCAGGTTTAGTTGAAAAAGTTGAAGGAGGAAGAATTGTTTCCCCTCAAGGAAGATCTTTCTTGGATAAAACCGCTGGTGAAATCATAAAAGATATTCCTGAACTTGCAAAATACTAATTAAATTATATTGGAGAGTTTGATATGAGCGATCTTGATGAAATTCGTCAAAAAAGAATGGCTGAGTTGCAAGCACAACAGGCCGCTGCTGCACAACAGCAACAGATGCAACAGCAACAAATGGCTCAAATGCAACAGCAAGAAGCAGCCCAAGCACAATTTGAAGCTCAGAAAAAACAAATTTTAGGCCAAATTTTAACTTCTGAAGCTCGTAACAGATTAGCTAACCTCAAATTAACTAAACCGGAACTTGTCAATCAAATTGAAATTCAACTGATTCAATCTGCTCAAGCCGGTAGTTTAAGAGGAAAAGTCACTGATGAACAACTTAAAGTTCTTCTAAGACAGATTGCTGGTCAGAAAAGGGAGATTAAAATTACAAGGAAATAGTGTCCATGAAAGCGGCTGTATTATATAGTGGTGGTAAGGATTCATCTTTTATGGCTGTCATGCTTAAAAGATTGGGTCTTGATGTCGAATTATGCACAGCAAACTTTGGTGTTTATGATTCATATATTCCTGCCAGCAAATCAGCAAAATCATTGGGTTTTAATCATAAGGTCTTAAATCTTGATTTGGATATTCTGGATAAAACCTGTGATATGATTATGAATGACGGATTTCCAAATGACGGAATAAAGTTCATTCACGAAACGGTCATTGAAAATGTTGCTGATGAATATGATATCATTGCCGATGGAACACGAAGGGATGACAGAACTCCTAAGCTCAATGTCAATCAGATCAGAAGTCTTGAAGATAGGAAAAATGTTCAATACATTAATTTGGACAGTTTTGGTCACAAATCTGTTAAGTTAATAACATCCAATCTTTTCGAGATATCTCATGAGAAAAGCAATAAGGACAACAGTTCTGATTATGAGGTTGAAATAAGGACTTTAATTGATGAGAAAGGAGGAAATTCTCTGGATATTTTCCCGGAACATTATCAAACTCGCGTTATAGGATATAAAAAATAATTATGCTTTATTAACAGGTGAAAAAATGAGTAGAAATAAACCATTAGCTAGAAAATTAAGAATGGCAAAAGCAAACAAACAAAATAGGAGAATTCCAATCTGGGCTTATGCTAAAACTAATCGTAAACTTAGATACAGACCTAAACCTAGACATTGGAGAAGAAACAGCCTTAAATTATAAGGGGGATTTATCATGGAAAGAGTTTACACAATTCCACTTAGAAATGTAAAAAACGTTAAAAGGACTATTAGAGCTCCTAGAGCTATTAGGGAAGTTAAAAATTTCTTAACCAAACACATGAAAGCTGAAGAAGTTAAACTTGATGAATCTATCAATCATGTAATTTGGGCAAGAGGTATTCAAAAAATACCTTCAAAAATCACTGTAAAAGCAGTTAAAGATGATGATGGTGTTGTAGAAGCTACTTTAGCAGAATAGCTATCGTACCTTTTTCAAATACTTAACAAGTGAGGTAACAATATGTTAAAAAGAATAGATATTGTAGGAAATCCAAATATAGGGGTTTTCATTCAGGTAACTGATGACTTTGTTATTGTTCCTTATAATTTAATCGACGAAAAAGTTAAATTAGTTGAGGAAATATTAGAAGTCCCTGCAGTTAAGTCTTCTATTTCTGGAAGTAGCCTTATTGGTTCATTATCTGTAGCTAATTCAAACGGTATAGTTGTTTCCCCACATGTTTTAGATAGAGAAGTTAAACAGTTCGAAGAGTTAGGACTTGATGTGGCAGCAATTCCGGGCAATTACACTGCTGTCGGTAACATTGTCGCAGCCAATGACAATGGCGCTATAGTAAGTCCTTTTTTATCTGAAGAGGCTATTAATACAATAGAAACCACTTTGGATGTAGATGTTGAAGCCACTTCAATGGTAGGCAGCGACATTATCGGATCATTAATATCCGTAACCAATAAAGGGTTTTTAATTAGTAGTACTGCTGTTGAAAGTGAAGTTGACTTTTCTCGTAAAGTATTTGGTGTTGAAGGAGATATTGGTACTGTCGGAAGAGGTATCTCTTTAGTTGGAGCATGTTCCATTGCTAATTCAAATGGAGCAATTGTTGCAAAAGATAGTACTGGTCCTGAAATGGCTAGAGTTGAAGAAGCATTAGGCTTTTTAGATGATTTATAAATATCTGAGGGATTAATATGATAACTAAAATTTACAGAGTTAAAGGTACTTTTGTAATGGGCGATGATTTTCATAAATTTGTAAAAGAATATAAAGCTACCAGTGAAGCTGATATTGAGGAAAAAATTTATGAACGTTTCGGAAGCAAACACGGTATTAACAGAAACCAAATTAAAATTTCTGAAATCACTGAAATTGCTCCTGAAGATGTCGAAGACCCAATCGTAAAAGAAATTTTATAATGCACTTTGCGAGGTGTTATTATGGAAGATCAGCACAGATTAAATGACCTC
>JAFUBV010000262.1 GCA_017460025.1 Methanobrevibacter sp.
ATATTTTTTTTATTCCATTTTTGTATACTTATATGATAAATCATTGTTTTTTTGTTTTATCTATTTTTAAAATTATGAACAATTCCTATTTATAACTTGGTTATAGTTTATTTTTTCCAGTTTTTTTAATGTATTTGCTTCAAATATTGGAAAAAATTCATTATTTAAAAATTCTAGCTTTCTGAATTTAGTTTAACCAAAAAACAAACTATCCCTAACTTTATTAATCAAATAATAGAAAACAATTTATAAAAGTAAATAAAAAATAAAATCATATGAACATATTTTAAGTTTTGAAATATATGCTAATTTAAAGGGGAGAAAAATATGAATAAAAATAAAGTATTTTGCCTATTTTTATTGATTTTCTTTTTGGTTTGTTTAAATTCAGTTTCGGCAACTGATAACATTAATGACACTGTCTTGACAGAATCCGGTCAAATCATTGTTAATGAAGGTGAATCCATCCAGTCAGCTATTGACAATGCAACTGCCGGAAGCACAATAATGGTTGAAAGCGGTGAATACTCAGAAGATCTTGTTGTTTCCAAGGAACTTTCCATTATAGGACAAAATGCAGTTCTTAAATCTGAAAATGTGGCTTTCATGATTTTGCCAACTGCAAATAACACATCCATTAGGGGATTCAGCATAATCCTTTCAAATGAAAACACTACAGGAATCCTAGTTAATGCAAGCAACTGTAAAATTACGCAAAACACGATTTCAGGCGGAAAAATAGGAATATTGGCCGAGCCTACAATTTCAAATTCATCAGGCCTTGAAATATCAGTAATCAGAAATTTGGAAGTGATTGAAAACAGCATTTCAGGCGCAAGACAAGCCGGAATATCCGTCATGGCATTCAATCCTATAGTATCCAAAAACAATGTCACAAACATCATAAACAGGAAAGAAAACGGAACGGCTTCAGGAATATTGGTAAACGGAACAGGCCTTGACTCGGAGGATTTAAAAGTGATTGTTAAAGATAATCATGTATCAGATATAGAATCTGTTAATGCCTCAGCATATGGTATTGATATCAGGGGTGCGGCCGTTTTTGATAATTTAACTGAATTTGATGTGAGGGGAAATGTCGCAAGAAATGTCAAGGCTCCTGTTGAAGCATATGGCATCAACATTGATGTATTTGCACTTGAAAGCACCCTGCCTACATTGGAGGTTTGTGATTTGAATGTAAGTGATGTTTCAGGTGGTGATTATGAAAACGCATCCGTTACAGGAATAAGGGTCGCCATAACAACCATAGGCCAAAATGAAAGCTCAGACACATTCATCCATGACATAAATGTTCATAATGTTGATGCTTCAGGTCCAAATTCTGCAGTGACTGCCATGAAAGCCTCCGGAGTTGGATGCGCTGACATTCATGTATTAAATAACAATATAAGTAAAATTTCTTCATCATCATCACTCATCGGAATATCCGGTGAAGCAATAGACTACAACAATTTCAAAGCATTCATTGAAGTTTCTCAAAATAACGTGACTGATTTGAAATCTCCAAAAACTAAGCCAATAAACGTCATGGCACTTGGAAATGTTGCAGTCAATAAAAACCTGATTTATGATGTGCCTGGCGAAAACTCAACATTCATAACCGGAGTTCCCTTAAGCATAAACATGGATGATTTCAACATAACAATACCTTCAAATGCAAGCATAGATGAAATTTTCAGCATAATAGAATCCGTATTCAACAATACGAACTTTACAATCAACGGAAATTTCACAGCTATAGGAAACAATCTTGAAGGAACAGGAACTGAAACGGCCTTTGCCGTGGTAATGCAGACAAGCACAATAAACTATAACCGTGCCGTCAACTTCAAAAACAATGTTGTCAAGGACAGCTCCAAACGCTTCCTTCTTGAATCATACGGAATTGATCCCGACATTTCAATGGAAGAGCTGGCATATCTACTTGCAAAATCACAGCCTGGAGCTGAAAACTATACCGAAGAGGAGCTTCGAAACATGTCTAAGCAAATGGCACCCTTTTTAGAAAAACTGTTTGACAACATGGACAGGCTCACATCAGGAGACGTTGATGCAAGATTCAACTGGTGGGGCACTAATTCCAAACCTCCGCAGTCAGCATTCAAAAATAACAACGGCACAATCATATATGACCCTTGGCTGGTCCTGAAAGTCAGATCAAATCCGTCCGTGATAGATTACGGCGAGTTTTCAAGAATAACTGTAGATGTCTACACTGATTCATCAGGATTTGACCACAGCTCAAATGCAAGCCAATTCTTCAGCGGTCCGAGAGTCACATTATCAACCGATAAGGGTTCATTTGACGGCCAGAAGTCAGTAACTCTTGATTGGGTCAGAGGACAGGCGGTTGCATACCTTTACGGTGATGAGTACGGTCTTGCCACAGTTACGGCATTCGATTATGATGTGGCATTTACTACCGTATTGGTTCGTGGCGGTGATGATTCATATGGTGATGAGGTAACATTAAAGCCTGCAGGAAATCCTTTAATGCTTCTTTTTGCAGTTTTAATTTTATCCGGTTCTCTTTTCGGATTTAAAAGAAGATGATTTTTCTTCTTTTATCCCCCTTTTTTTAGAAAAGATTATTGAAGTCAAGTGTATCTTCAACAGCTATTCCATTGTTCATTTTCTCAGCGGAGTTGTATGCGTCATATATTCCATAAAACCATATTAATAGCCAGAATATCCATCCAATCACAATAATTGTTAAAATTGATGAAATAACTAGTCCGACAAAGAGTATTATTCCTTTTTTGGTTAGTCCAATGTAAAGTTGACCTAATCCTGTGATGAAAAATGACAATATTGCTGCCAGAACCGGACTGTGTCTTTTAACAGGACTAAAGTTCCTTGGTTGAGGAATTCCTGATGGTGTTCCGCAATTTGGACAGAATCTTGTTCCTTTTAGCATTTCAGAACCGCATTTTGAACAGAATTGTGTTTCGTTTTCATTAATAGGTTCTTCAGGTGTTACTTCACATCCGCATTCTCTGCAGAATTTTGCTTCATCCGGCAGGTTACGCCCGCAGTTTTTGCATATTTTCATTTTCCCACCAGCTATTTTTTACAGATTTTCCTGTAAGGACATCCTGTGCAGTCTTCACAATCCGCTTCAAATTCCTTGTTTCTGATTTTTTCAGCAGTTGTTTTCAGTTCCTCTTTGAGCTCTTCAATGTATTCATCCTCTATATCGAATGAGAAGAGTTTGCCTCCTTTGTATCTGATTGCATAAATCTGTATTTCTTCAATTTTGTGGCCTTCGAATTCCTTGTTTTCATCACGAAGCGCCATCACATAGAAATGAAGCTGTTTTCTGTATTTTTTAAGATATGGGCTTGACACGAGTGAGGTGTTTTTGTAGTCAATGATTCCGAGTTTGCCGTCCTTTTCATAAATCAAATCGACGAATCCTGAAAATGCATAGTTTTCACCTCTTATGTAGAACGGATATTCGCTGGCTATGATTTCCAGATTGTTTCCGACTTCATGGTAGTATCTTTTAACGTCGTTTGTTATTGCTTCAAGGGTTTCGTCGTATTTTTCCGGCTGCTCTTCTTTAAACTTGATGTTTGCCTTTTTGAACAGTCTTTCAACGGTTTCGGTCACTTCCTCATCACCAACATACTCATTATTATTGGCTTTTATCTTTTTGTTTATGATTTCAAGAGCGGAGTGTATGAATATTCCTTCATCTATTTCCTTTTTGGTGGTTACATTAAATCCAAGCTCATGTATCATTTTGTATTTGAACGGACATTCATTGTAGTTTTCAAGTGCGGTAAAGCTTAAATTGATTATTTCTTCATCGTCATCTGAGTGTTTAGGATCAAGGATGTTGATATCGATGTTTTCAGGATTTATGATTTTTGCATATTCCAGATTATCATCAATCACGTCGTTTATGCGCTCAGGTGCCTTGTTGATTTTTCTTATATTTTCTTCACAGCAGTCGTTTATTGCATTTTTAACGTCCGGCTCTGTATCCTCCATGATGCTTGAAAGGATCAGTTCATCCTCTGCACGTGTTTTTGCAACATAAAGTATCCTTTCCTCTTCCTCGATATGGGATGATTCGGCATCGCCGTCGTATTTGTCATATCCTAAAAACTCTTCGGGAGTGTAGTCTACAGATTCTGTGTCGATTTGTTTAAATCTTGACGGGAAGCCGTTTTCTCTTATTGATGCAAGAATAACGACCGGAAACTCCAGTCCTTTTGATGCATGGACTGTCATGATTTGCACTGCATCTTCCTGAGGCTTGTAGGCGTCAAGATTTTTTATGGAGTTTTTGATAAACCAGAATGCTCCCCTGAGGCTTCTGTCATACATCACTTCGCCGTATACTGATATTGGCGGAAGAATTGCTGCAAGATCGTTTACGATATCCTCGAGGTTGTATACCAAATCAGGTGTCAGATAACCGGTAATGTCGCATAAAAGCTCGAAGTATACCTCGGATATTGTCGGTCTGTCGTAATATTTCTCTGCATTCACTTTAGATTTCAGGTCGTTTAGAGTATGGAAGAATTTTAAATCATTTTCATCTGTTATGCCGTATTTGACTAAATTCTCATTGCTTAAAATAGGCTTTTTGACACGGCTGAAGACCTCTTCCTTTCTTTCATTGGCTTTGGAAAATATTCCGTTGAACTTTTTGATTCCTCTTCCCCAGCCTTCGTTTTCGCTGCATACTGTTTTATCCATGTCGATGACATTTCTTTCAAATTCATCCTGCAGGGTGTTGAGGATTTGTTTTGTGTCATCTGAAAGCTCAATTAAAACCTTGTTGTCGTTGGCACCGGTTAATG
>JAFUBV010000263.1 GCA_017460025.1 Methanobrevibacter sp.
GGCGTTGGTATTACAGTATTGATTGTTTTTATCTCCATCTCTTCTGAAGCAATCCATTCTATTATTTTTTGCGCATTTTCAACATCCATGTAGTCTTCAAGAGATTCCCTTTTTGCTTCCTTTAAAATTGGGAAATTTTCATCCATTTCCTGTACAAATTTGAGCAATATCTTCCCACGAACTTGCTGACGACCCACGGACTTTGATTCGCCTTTGTATTTTCTCAATGTCATCAATGATCTTCCGGCACAATGTCTGAATCTGCTTGCCAGGGTTTCTGTTTTTTCAAGTGATTGTGTGAGTATCGGCTTGAAGTTTTCCGGGGTCAGCTCTTTAAATGATTCAAGTCCGCCAATTTTCGTGTCGGAACTTAAGTAAAATCCATTGTCTGATATGGATATTGTCACATTCATGTTGTATCTTCTTGCTACCAAGTAAGCTACTGCACGGGAGAGTGCATCATTCACCTTTCTTCCGAATAAAGTGTGGAATATTACAAAGCGTCTGTCACCAAAACCACGGTAATATTCAATCAGTAATTTTCTATTGCTTGGTATTTGCGCATACTTGAACTGTTCGACAAAATATTCATAAATCGAATTCGCTGCAAAGTCATCAACATAAAGGTAATCATAAATAAACTCCATTATGTCTTCCTTGCTCCTTCGGTATTGAAACATTGAATCCATATGTGCTCTAAATCGCTGTATGTCCATCGCCAAATCAAATGACAGCGGCAACTGTTGTGAAAACCATGATGGTATTGTTGGAGGTCCGCTGGATGGACTGACATTAATGGTCATTCCCTTACCGTAATTGAACCTGTAGGTATTGCCTCCTAAAACGAATGTGTCTCCCTTTTTAAGCCGTTCCATAAATTCAGCTTCTATTTTACCCACGGTTTCACCATCACATTTAACTAAAACTCCCGAACTGTCAGGAATCGTACCGATGTTTGTTGAATAAAGCATTCTGGCTAATTTTCCTCTTTTGCCGAAGGTGTTTTCCTTATAATCAACCCATATTTTAGCATAAACATATCTATCTTCAAGCGCACCATATTCTCCTGCCAAATAGCTCAATACGTCCTCATAGTCATCCCTGCTTAGGTCTTTATAGCAGTAACTTTTGCGTATAACATCGTATGCATAATCAATATCCCATGGATTTTCAATGCCCATTCCATAGATGTGCTGTGCCAAAACATCCAAACAGTTTGTGGGAATTTGAATCCTATCGATTTTGCCTTCTTTGGCATTTTTCAATAGGACAGTACCTTCCACCAAATCATCTCTGTCAGTCACGATAATTTTTCCTCGTGACTTTTCATGTAGTTTATGTCCGCTTCTGCCTATTCTTTGAAGAGCTCTTGATACTGATTTCGGTGAATTAATAAGCACAACCAAATCAATGTATCCAATGTCAATACCTAATTCAAGGGATGTTGATGAGACAACTGCCTTAAGTTCACCTTCCTTCAATTTATTTTCAGTTTCCAGTCTCACTTCTTTGGAAAGGGATGAATGGTGTGCCATAATGTTTTCGCTGTTGTAGTTCATAGGAAACATCTTTTTGAGATTGTAAACAAATCTTTCAGTTCCGCTACGTGTATTTGTAAATATTAACGTGGTTTTGTTTTCCTGAATCAGATCATCAAGTAAGCTGTATAATCCTAAACGGGTATCCTCTTCATCAGCTATTGTAATGTCGCTGACAGGACACATCACTTCCATGTCAAGTTCCTTCAGATAGCTTATGTTAACTATGCTGCAGTTTCTTTCAACTCCATATTCATATCCTACTAAAAATTTTGCAACTTCCTCAATGGGACTGACTGTAGCTGAAAGTCCTATTCTTGTAAAACCGCCAACCAAATGTTGCAGTCTCTCAAGGGATAAGCTTAAGTGAACTCCTCTTTTGTTTTCAGCAAGGGAATGTATTTCATCAATAATCACATATTTTACATGGCTCAGCTTTTTCCTGAATTTTGGAGCAACAAGAAGGATTGATAATGTTTCTGGCGTTGTAATGAGAATGTGTGGGGGAACCTTAAGCATCTTCTGCCTTTGATATTGGGTTGTGTCTCCTGTTCTCACGGCCTTTCTAATTCCTAGTTTTTTGCCTGCGAGTTTTTCTATCTCCTCTAATGGTTCATCCAGATTTTTTTCAATATCGTTATCAAGAGCCTTCAGCGGAGAAATGTAAATGCAATAAACCTTATCTTCTAGTTCTCCCTTTTCAGATAATGCTGTAAGTTCACTGATTACTGATAAAAATGCAGTCAATGTTTTTCCGGAACCTGTTGGTGATGAAACCAATACGTTATTTTTCTTATGAATTTCAATGATTGATTTTTTTTGAGCAGGAGTGAAATCATCAAATTTTGAGTCAAACCATTTTCTAACCCAGGGGTGTAGAGTTTTATAGATTTCTTTTTTTGAGTAATTTTTTGTCTGCTCGTGAATCATATTATCAGTTAATCATTTTTGTCTTAAAAGTTATATATTTACTAAATCTAATATTTTAATATATTTAACATTAGAGGTTATATAAATGTCTAATTTAACAATGACTGAAGCGATAGAAAATCTTCAAAATGAAGATGCAAGTATTAGAAAAGAAGCTATTGAATCATTAATTGGTGTAACAGATGAGGAAGCTATAGATCCATTAATTGAAGCTACAACTGATGAAAATGCACAAGTTAGATTTAAAGCTGCTGAAATTTTAGGAAATATGGGAAATGTTGCATTTGATAGATTAGTTTCTAAATTCACATCTGAATCAGGAAAAAATAAAAGATTTTTAGCATTCGCTTTAAAAGAAACTAACAATGAAAAAGCTATTCCTCTATTTGCTGAAGCAGTAAGTGATGAAGATTTTGGTGTTAGAAAAGTATCAATCCGTGCTTTAGGTGAACTTCAAGCTCATGATGAATTAGATACTATTGCTAAAGGTTTGGATGATGAAGATTGGGGTGTAAAACTAGCAACAATTTATGCATGTGCTGATTTGGCATCTGACGAATCTATTGATTTAATTAAAAAAGCCAGACGTGCTGAGTCTGAAAAGGATTTCAAAAAATCATGTAATAAGGCAATTAAAAAAGCTGAAAAGATTCAAAAAGCAAAATCCGAAGGCAAGGTTGTATCAAGCACAATTCCTATGAAGACAATTAAGGAAATGGAAAAAACCAATCCTCAAAAAGCAATCAAGGAATATGAAAAATATGTGGATTCCGGAACAGACAAGGATGCTCCATATGAAAGATTAGCTGTTTTATATAGAAAATTACGTCAAGAAGACAATGAAATAGCTGTTCTTGAAAAGGCTATTGCCGTATTGTCTGAGAAAAAACCTGGAAAAGAAGATTGGTTTGTTAAAAGATTGAAAAAAATGAAATAATTATTTTTTGATTATTTCATATAAATCATTTCTTTTATTTTTTAAAACAGGGATTTCTTCCCTAACTTTTTTTATTTCATTCAAGTCAATTTCTATAATTTTTAATTCTTCTTCAAATCCTAATTGACAGATTACTTCTCCCCAAGGATTTACAACAATTGAATGCCCGTAGCTATGATAGTCAGCATCTTCATTCAATGCCGGTGCCACACCTATGCAGAATACCTGATTATCCAGAGCTCTTGACCTAAATAGCAATTCCCAATGTGCAGGTCCGGTTGTCATATTGAATGCTCCGGGATAGAATAAAATTTCAGCACCATTTTTCACATTTATCTGGGCTAATTGGGGAAATCTAACATCATAGCAGATTCCCATACCTATTTTAGCAAATTCAGTTTCAGCTACATTGAATTCATTGCCAGGGGTTAATGTATCAGATTCTTTAAAATAGATTCCGCCTTTAACATCCACATCAAACAAATGCATCTTTCGATGTTTGGCAATTATTTGTCCGTTTCTGTCAAACAGGTAACTTGTATTGTATATCCTGGAATTGTCTTTTTCAGGAATTGATCCTGCTAAAATATAAATCTCATGTTTTTTGGCTAATTTAGAAATGCTATCTAAAGTAGAACTTAAATTTTCTTCTTCAGCATATTCTATGAACTTTTCGTTAGAATAAGGACAATTGAACATTTCTGGAAGAACAACAAAATCAGAATCAAAACTTGCAGCTTCATTAATCATAGAAGTTGCTTTTAAAATATTTTCCCGCTTATTGTCAATTACAT
This sequence comes from Methanobrevibacter sp., assembly GCA_017460025.1. Taxonomy (GTDB): domain Archaea; phylum Methanobacteriota; class Methanobacteria; order Methanobacteriales; family Methanobacteriaceae; genus Methanocatella. The sequence goes on from JAFUBV010000263.1 coordinate 4,200, forward strand.
TCATCTGACATAAAGCTATCTTTATTTTAGTCATGTTATGCTTAAAAATTAAATTGAAAGTATGAAAGTATTCATACTATTCAATGTGTATAGATTGTAATACAGCTTCAGTTTCATTAGATGTAACAGAATCTAATGTGTTTCCATTTAATTTCAATACGTATAAATTACCGTCAGATAATAAAGATACATATCTTGTAAAACTACCGTCGTAGTTTTCTATGATAACATCAGATGCATTTTTGCCATCTAATTGAATTGTTTGAATTGTATTTATATAATCTCCATTTTCTTGAGCAGAGCTAATTCTCTGACTATTTATTTCATATATTGATGAAAATTCACTAGAAACAGTGTAATACTCAATAAAAGTACCATTGCTACCTTCAAAAAAGATTGCTCCTTCATGTAATTCATCGCTTCCATTTGTTTCACTCCAATCTGATGGATATGTGAATGAAACACCGGCATCGGAATACTCATTAGCTCCAGCAATGCTGGTTGATGTTTCGGTAGCTGGTCCTGTAGCTATTATTATACCAATTACAATTATTGTTATGAGTAAGATTGCACCAATAACAAGTTTATTGTCTTTTATAATCTGGAATGTACTTGGTTCATTTCCATCTTTATTTATTATTGGCCTGTCTTCGAAGATATCCTCTTCTCTAATAGCTTTTACTTTAGGTTTGGGAAACTTATAACCGCAATTTCCACAAACTGGAGCACCATCATAACTAGGATTTCCACATTCAGGACATTTTTTCACAGATTAACCTCCATTAAAATTTAGTTTTATTACTTATATTATTTAAATTAAATGATTATATATAATAAGTAAGAGTGATTCAAATGTCTGATGATAAAAAAATTAATGTTAATGATATAAATTATGCAGTTTATAAACTTGGAAATTGGAAAAATTCATATGAAATCAATCAAATAGGTTTATCTAAAGAAATTCCAGTTACTAAATCAACTATAACTCACATTAAATTTAGTATGGATGAAATTAGAAAATCTCAATTTGACATTTCAAATAAAACAGTTAATGGTTTTGTAGCTATTGCATTTCAGTTAAACCCTAAAATTCAGGAAATGGAATTGGATGATGTTATTGCATTGGAACAAAAGGAATTTGATAATATTAATGATGAATTGGATGGTTTGGAATTGCTGGATGAGGATTCTACAATAGATCTTGATGATGAAGAGTATTTAATTTATAAATTGGAAAAAGAATGTCACGTTACAACTTCAATTCCTGCAAATGAACACACAAAAAAATATTATGAAGATGAAATGAAAAGAATTGATGATGCAGTCTTGAATTAGAATGCATCCAATGTTATTTTTTTATCTCTTTTTAATTCGCGAGGAGGTTCAACACTTACAAATTCAATACCTTCCTCTTCAATTAATTCTCTGGCATCTTCCATAAGTGATGGTGCAACAAGCAATCCTCTAATTTTCTTCTTTTGAGCTTTGCACTCTCTAAGGTAGTCATTTTCTTTATTTTCAAAGTCTTCCAAATACCTTTTTAATTGTTTTACTGCGCTGACGCCTGCTTTTCGTGCTTTTAGTTCTAAAATCATTAGGTTGCCGTCATTATCTTTGCCCAATATGTCAATGAATCCGTGCTCAACGCTGTATTCTCTTGTTTTGGGAGTAAATCCTTCTTCGATAATGTGCGGCCTTTTCATAATCATGTCGCTCATGTCTTTTTCATATCCTGCCTGTTCAAGTTCTTCAAAGTCTTCGACATTAGCATAATTTATAAATTGAATCTGTCTGATTTCCACACTCAATAATTCTTTTGGTGTTCTTCTGTGACTTTCCAAAATAAGCCTGTCTCCTTTCAGGTATTGTCTTGTTTTGGATTTTGGGGGCTGCCAATTGACAGGTTCTACTTTTTTGTCTTGATGTATTAAAAATGAACCGTCTGGCTTAATTAATATTATGCGTTCTCCCCAGTTCAGCTGACTTAAAGCACGTCCTTCGTACTCCACTTTACAACATGCAAAAATTATTATTGTAGCTCTTTTTCTCAAGGCCTCTTCAACTAATTCAAATGCTTTTTCACAATCAGGTTTTTCAAGAATTTTATATTTCATTACTTTTTACATTGGTTAGATTAATTTAAATATTTTGTTTTTGAAAATTAATTTTAGATATTAACTTTATGGTGGGATTTAAATTTGTGAAGATGAATACTTTGAACAAAATAGACAAACATATGTGATGAATTCGTTTAAATTTGAAAATGGTGAGGTTCTAAAAGATGTGAATGTTGAATATATGACATTTGGGACCCCCAAATATGATAGGGAGGTCATTACTAATGCCATTGTTTATTGTCATGGTTCTTTAGGTAATTTCACTTCTGTTAAAAAGATTTTTCCATTAAATCATGGGGGTGATCCTTTCGATGAGAATAAATATTTTTTCATATCAATGTCCGCTTTAGGTTCACCGGGGTCTTGTTCTCCATCTTCAACTAATTTAAAAAATAAATTTCCTCCATACACAATTGGGGATGTGGTAAATTTTCAAAAACAGTTTTTAGCAGAAAAATTCAATATTGAACATGTTTTAGGCATTATCGGAAATTCCATGGGCGGATTTGTAGCTTTAACTTCAGCTATTTTATATCCTGACTATGCATACTTTATAATGCCTGGAGTAAGCAGTTATAAGGTTGCAGGTCATGATTATATATTATCTAAATTTGTCAATGAAATAATAACTTCTGATGAAAACTATGAAAAGGGCATTTCAAATGATTCCATTAAAAGAACAATCCGGTTAGCTAGTTTGGCTGAATTTAATTTTGGTGTTTCTAAAGAAGCGTTAAGAGCAACTCCGAAAGATGAACTGTCCCAAAATTTTGAAGAGTTTGGTGAAGAAAGCCTATTATTGGATGTATATGATATTAAATATTGCAATGAAGCCTGCATGAATTATGATGTTGAAAATGATTTGGACAAGATTAAATCAAAGACATTTATCATTTCCTGTGCTCAAGATCCTCATTTTCCTCCCGAACTTGATGGAATTCCTATGTCAGAAATGATTAGAGATTCACAAATTGTTATAATGGACTCACAACTTGGTCATTTATGTTTTAATGAACTTGAAAGCATTGCTGATGAATTAAATGAATTTATGGAAAATTTTGGTGAGTAGATGATTGTAAAAATAACCCATTTTGATGAAAATGCAGATATTCCTTTCATTGATTATGAGGTGAATGGATTATTGTCAAATCAGATGAATTTTTTAAATGAAAATTTGGAAGAAGAAACTTCTATTGATGGTGATACTTTATATATAAGGCTTTATTTTAAGGATATTTTTCCTTTTCAAAGTGAAGTGGCTAAAATAAGGCTAGATGACTTTATAGCTCGTGAAGAAATAGAAATGAATGTATTTTTATCTGGTTTTTTAGAAGATATGTGAATATTATTCAAAAATTTTCATAAATACTGCTAATTTTCAAGTTATTTTCTATTTTTTATAAGAAAATTATAAATATTAATTTTTATCAAGTATTTATTAAGTAGTATTTTTGTGTTGATTGAATTGGATAAAGAGAGATATTTCTTAAAGAATGAACAATATTTCTTTGAGAAATTTGAATTTAAAAATGGTGCTGTTATTGAAAATGCCGTTGTTGATTATGGGAGCATGGGCACTCCAAAATATGATGAAAATGGGAATTTGATTAATGCTATTCTTTTTTGTCACGGTTTTTTTGATGACTATTCATCTATTCATGACTTTGACCAAATATTTGGCAGGAACAAATTATTCAATCAAGAGGATTATTTCATAATTTCCATTACCTCATTGGGATTTTCTAAATCCTGTTCTCCATCTGTTTCAGAATTAAAAAGTAAATTTCCTTCTTATGAAATGGAAGATTTGGTTAATTTTCAAAGACAATTTATAAAAGAAAAGTTCCCGGAAATTAAAAAGATTAAAGGTATTTTCGGTTATTCTTTGGGAGGATCTATTGCCTTAGGTTGGGCCATCTATTATCCTGATGATATGGAATTTGTTATTCATTTTGCAAGTACCTATATTAATTCTGGTGTTAAGTATTGTTTTTTAAAATTCTCAAATAAACTACTTGATAATGCAATACAAAATCAATCAGAAATTTATCACAAATCAATGTCTGAAGGTTTGATTTCACTTTCACAACTTTTTTATATAATGAGTTTTTCAAAAGATTATGTTTATTCATTAACTAACGAAGAAATAGATTTTTCTTTTGATGCTTTTCTTGATGAAGGATTGTTTTTAGATATTTATGATTTAAAAATAGCTACGGATTTTTTGTTGTCATTTGATTTATCGTCACAATTGGATAAGATAAAATGTAAATTATTGGTCATTGGTATTGAAAATAATAATTATTCTGTTCCAAAATACGATTCGATACCTATTTATGAAGCTGTTGAAGGTTCTGAATATATATTATTGGATGCATCTAATAAATCCAATGAAGCAGAATCTATTTATAAAATTGAAAATGATATTAGGAAATTTGTTGAAAATATATAAAAAATAAGTTTGAGCTAGTGATTAACTAGCTATTTTGATGCATCAAGCATATGCTGTACTGCTTTTAAAGATTTACTTGCCACTTCATCAGGAACAGTAACTTCTGGAGCTTCGTTTTTCAAAGCATCTCTGACTTTTTCTAGTGTGTGAAGTTTCATGGTTTCACATATTGCTCCTTCAAGTAATGGATATAATTTTTTTCCAGGAATTTCTGAATTTATCCTTGTAATCATGTCGATTTCTGTACCGATTACAAATTCTTCAGCATCGCTTTCAGCAATGAATCTTAACATTCCACCAGTTGAGAGCACTTCATCACAGGCTTCCTGAACATCCATGTTACATTCAGGGTGGCAGATAATGATTGCATTAGGATATTGTTCACGTTTAAGTTCAACATCTTCAATATGGAATAGTTTGTGAACGTAACAGTGTCCCCCTTTAGGTGTTGGAATGATTTCTTTTTCGATTTTTTTCTGAACATGAGCTCCCAGGTTGTTGTCAGGTCCGAATAATATTTTTTCATGAGGTAAACTTTCAGTTACTTTAACTGCATTTGCAGAGGTACATAATGTGTCTGCATGTTGTTTAGCCTCAGCAATACTGTTAACATAAAGGATTACTCCAGCATCAGGATGCTCCTCAATGGATTTTAATAATTCTTCTTCAGGTAACATATGAGCCATTGGACATTCTGCTTTTAAATCTGGAATTACAATTTTTTTGTCGGGATTTAATATATATGCAGTTTCTGCCATAAAATCCACACCACAAAATACAACTAAATCCGGATCATCAATTTCGGATGCTTTAATACATAATTCTAATGAATCGCCTAAAAAATCAGCGATTTCCTGTATTTCTTTTGGCTGGTAATTATGTGCAAGAATAATTGCATTTTTTTCTTCTTTCAATTCTTTTATTTCGTCCTGAATGCTCATCTTTTCACCTATTCAATAAACTTTCTTATTTTATTAGTAATTATTAATTTATAATCATCTTTATTATTAAAGTCTTTTATCCAAAATGATATTTTAATGTTTGTTTCTTCAAAGGTTATCCCTTTTGAAAAAATCCTTGGCTTAGGATCATTTAAAACACCATCAAGTTGTTTAATTTCTTTAATAATGTATTCATTAAATTCATCTAAATCAATATTTAAAGGTAATCCTGCAAGAATATCAATACGATACTTCTCAGGAGATTTATATAATTTAAATAAGTTATTTGTCAATGTGGAGTTTGGTATTGTGCTGACAATTCCGTCATCATCTTTTATTGTAGTTGTACGTAACTGAATACTTTCTATTACTCCTTTGGTATTGTTTAGCTCAATAGTGTCTCCTACCCTGATACTTTTACCTATAATTAGTATAATTCCAGAAAACAAGTTGGAAATTATGTCTTTTGCTGCAAGACTCACTGCAATACCTACGATACCTAAACTTAATAGTGTACCATAGAGATTAATTCCAAATAAGCTTAAAATATTCATTAATGCA
>JAFUBV010000264.1 GCA_017460025.1 Methanobrevibacter sp.
CATCATCTTTCGGTTCAGTATTAAGGGAAAGTCATGATTCAAAAGAATTCTATTCTTCCAAGCTTTTTGAAGAATTTGAAATTCCCAAAAAAATTGAATACAAAGAAACAAAAATTCCAAAAAAAGATTTAAACAAATTATATGTAAAATCAAGTGAAAACATGGATGAAATACCGGATAATTCTATTCATTTGATGATTACATCCCCTCCGTATAATGTTGGAAAGGAATATGACAATAACTTAACATTGTCTGAATATGAGGAGCTTCTAACTGCAGTTTTTGCTGAATCTTATAAAAAACTGGTGACCGGAGGAAGGGCATGCATCAATATAGCAAATATCGGAAGAAAACCTTATGTTCCTCTTCACATGATGGTAATAAATATCATGATTAAGTTAGGATTTTTGATGAGGGGAGAAATAATCTGGGATAAATCCGCTAGTGCTGGCGGATCATGCGCTTGGGGTAGCTGGATGTCTGCTTCAAATCCGGTTTTAAGAGATTATCATGAGTATATATTGGTTTTTTCAAAGGAATCCTATTCCAAAAACAAGTCCCAAACAAAAAAAGACACCATTTCTAAAGAGGATTTCATACAATGGACAAAAAGCATATGGACATTTCCCGCAGTAAATGCCAAAAGAATAGGTCATCCCGCTCCTTTTCCTGTTGAATTGCCTCACCGGTTGATTAATTTGTATAGTTATGAAAATGATGTTGTTTTGGACCCTTTTTGTGGTAGCGGAACCACTTGTCTTGCAGCTATTGAAAATAATCGTTATTATATAGGTTATGATATTAATAAGGATTATATTGACTTATCTGAAAGAAGAATTTTTAATCATAAGTCTTTTTAATAATGTGCTCCAAATATATAATATAATAGTCAATAATGGGGATATTATGAATACGCCAATAGTGATATTAAATTATAAAACTTATTTGGAATCAAGTGGTTTAAATGCTTTAAATCTTGCAAGAGATTTGGAGAGTGCTTCTGCAGAGTCCGGCATTACAATGGTTGCAGTTCCTCAAGCAGCTGACATCTACAGGATTAGCGATGAAACTTCTCTTCCTATTTATGCTCAACATATTGATCCAATCTCCCCTGGTGGCCACACCGGCGGAAATTTAATTGAAACATTAGTTGAAGCTGGAATTTCCGGTTCTTTAATTAATCATTCAGAAAAAAGAATGCAGCTTGCAGATATTGATGAGGTAATTCAGCTATGCAGGCAAAATGAAATTGAATCATGTGTTTGTACCAATAATATTGCAACAAGTAAGGCTGTAGCAAGTTTAAATCCTGATGCTGTTGCTGTAGAGCCACCTGAACTAATCGGAACAGGCATACCTGTATCTCAAGCACAACCTGAAGTTGTCGAAGACAGTGTAAAAGGTGTAAAAGAGATTAATAAGGATGTTAAAGTTTTATGTGGTGCTGGAATCACTAATGGTGATGATATGAAAGCAGCTATGGATTTGGGAGCAGATGGCGTATTGCTTGCTTCAGGTATTATTAAAGCTGAAAGTCCAAAAGACGCATTACTTGACCTTGTAAGTAAATTATAAATGAGTGGGAGTATGTCTGTTAATTTTAATACAATCGATGATTTTGACGTTGAAGATAAAACTGTGCTTGTGCGTATTGATGTAAACTCTCCGGTGGATCCAAGTTCTGGAATAATTTTGGATGATACAAGATTAAAATTGCATGCCCAAACGATTAAGGAATTATCAAAAAAAGGAGCTCGTGTTGTTATTCTTGCACACCAAAGCCGTCCTGGTAAAAAGGATTTCACTACATTATCTCAACATGCTGAAGCGTTATCAGATATTTTAAATTTAAGAGTTAAATATGTTGATTCTATATTTTCTGCATCTGCAAAAAAAGCTATTCGTGATTTGAAAGCTCATGAAATTCTTTTACTTGAAAATGTAAGGTTTTTCTCTGAAGAATCACTTTCAAGAACACCTTTGGAGCAATCTAAAACAATTCTTGTAAGAGAACTCACTCCCTTAATTGATTATTTTGTAAATGATGCATTTGCGGCTGCTCACCGTTCACAGGCATCTTTGGTTGGTTTCACTGTCAACACTCCTTCCGCTGCAGGTCGTGTAATGGAAGAGGAATTGACTGTTATTCAAAATGCTTTAGACAATGTCGAACATCCATGCGTATTCTTGCTTGGAGGAATGAAACCTGATGATTCCATTGATGTTATGGAAAATGTATTGAGCAATGGAACCGCAGATTCAATATTGACGACGGGTATTGTAGCAAATATTGTATTATGGGCTGCTGGAGTTGATATTGGACAGGTCAATAAAGATTTTATTGCAAGCCGAGGATATGAAGATATGGTTGCTAAATCTAAAGATTTAATCGAAAGATTTGGAGATAAAGTTAAATATCCTCTTGATATAGCTATCGATAGGGATGGTGAACGAGCAGACATTGATATTGACGAAATTCCAAATGAATCTATTTTTGATATTGGTGTAAAAACTATTAATTATTATGCAAATGAAATAAGAAATGCCAAAACAATATTTGCAAATGGACCTGCTGGCGTATTTGAAGATCCTAAATTTGCAATGGGAACAGAAGATTTAATTAATGCTATGGCTTCATCAGAAGGATTTTCTTTGATTGGTGGGGGCCATATTGCAGCTGCTACTGCAGGACTTGGTTTGGAAAATCAAATGAGTCATTTAAGCAGTGGTGGTGGAGCCTGTATCAGCATGTTGGCCGGTAAAAAGTTAGCTGCTGTTGAAGCTTTAAAAAAAAGTAAAGATTAGCTATTAAATATTTTTAATAGCTCTTCAGATGCTTTTTTATGATTATCTGCACCCATTATTTCACTAACCACAGATAGTCCTGCTAGTCCAGTATACTTGAA
>JAFUBV010000265.1 GCA_017460025.1 Methanobrevibacter sp.
ACGATATTAATTTAAATTATTATGGAGGTTAAACTTTTGACTAAAAAATTGATTTTTCTTTTGGTGGTTTTATTAATATTAATATGTATTCCTTTATCATTCGCTAATGAAGAGTATAACATGGATAATTCATTAAATGATACGGTTTATACTCAAAGTTTTGATGATGATATTTTATCAGGTCAGGAAATTTATTTCAATGCTTCTGCGGATGTTGACGGTGATGGATCAAAGGATAATCCTTATAAAATATTAAATGTTCAAAGAATTGGTTATGGAAACACACTTTATTTTGCAAATGGTGTATATGAACTTCAAAGAACTACAACTATTAATAAAGCTGTTTTTATAGGTCAGGATGTGGATAAAACCATTATCAATCAAAATGGCAGGGAGATTTATGTTTCAGATTCATTAACTTTACAAAATTTGACTTTATTGAAATCTTCTATAACTAATAATGCTGCAGTTGTTAAAGCAACTAATGTAATTTTTGATAGTGGTTCTGCAAAAGTCAGTGATGAATATGATGCTAGCTTCGGTGGAGCAATTTCTAATTTTGTCAGTGATGACTATCATAGTTATTCTGTTTCACCTGAGCTTTATATAGACAATTGTACTTTTATAAACAATAATGCGGTTTATGGTGGAGCTATTTATCTTGAGTATGGTAGTGCTCAGATAAACAATTCTATTTTTAAGAATAATTATGCACAAAATTTCGGTGGTGCAATATGTCTGAGTGTTGGTTCTACAGCAAATATTGAAAATACTATTTTTCAGGGTGATTTATCTAAAACCGGAGAAGCCGGCGCGATTTATGTAACAAGATCAAAGTTGACTATGGACAATTGTACCATCAATAATTGTTTAGCTACTTTAGGTGCAGGTATTTGTGATTTGAATTCAACATTAATTTTGTCTTCAATTAAAGCTTACAATAATGTTGCAGCCTATGATGGTGGAGTTATCTACAAAATGTATGGTAGTATTTCAATTTCACAATCAGAATTCAATAAAAATGGTGCAAAAAATGGGGGAGCGATATATGTTGATAATGCATCAGAGTTTATCTTAAAAGATAATGAATTTAATGATAATTACGTTAGCTTAAATGGTGGTGCAGTATATTCTCTTGCAAATTCTAATAGGGACTTTTCAAATAACACATACTCAAATAATACTGCTGCAACCTATAATGATGAGATAATAACAAACGAGTATAATATGAGAATCGGAAGCGGTGATTATCAGATGTTTAATCATGCTCCATTATACAATGGTACCATTCCTGAAAGGTATAATTTAGTGGATGACGGATACGTATCTCCTCTTGCAGACCAGCAAACCAGTGGGAACTGCTGGGCTTTTGCTTCAATAGCTGCATTGGAATCATGTATTCTAAAAGCAACAAACAAGACATACAACTTGTCTGAAGAAAACATGAAAAATCTGATTGAATGGTATTCTGATTACGGATGGAAAATGCAAACCAATGAAGGAGGGTACGATGAAATGGCTATAGGATACCTCACTAGTTGGTTAGGTCCGGTATTGGAATCTGATGATATTTTTGATGATTACAGTCTTATATCTCCAGTAATTAATAGTTTCATGCATATTCAGAATGTTTTATTCCTTGGACGTGAAAATTACACAGACAATGATGCAATTAAACGTGCAATATTAAACTATGGTGGTGTTGTAACTGGAATGTATTATGACAATTATTATCTTGCAACAAACGGTGCATATTATTATAGGGGATCAACTTATGCAAATCACGCAGTAACAATTGTCGGTTGGGACGACAACTACTCAAAAGATAACTTCCTGACAACCCCTCAAGGCGATGGAGCATGGATAGTTAAAAACAGTTGGGGAAAATCCTGGGGAGACAATGGATATTTCTACATGTCCTATTACGACGGTGTAGGCGCAGAAGTTGGAATACCTAATTATCTTTACACTTTCATATTGAATGATTCTATAAAATTGGATAAAAATTACCAATATGATATTTCTGGTGAGACTGACTTTTTCATAACTGGAAAAGATGTAATCTGGTATCAGAATGTATTTAATGCAACTGATGATGAATTGTTAACTGCATTTTCAACATATTTCAACACAACTACTGATTGGCAGGCTTATATTTATGTAAATGATGTATTGAAACTCACCCAAAACGGATCTAGCGTTGCAGGTTACTTTACATTTTACTTAAATCAGTTCATTCCATTAAAAGTAAATGATACATTCAAAATAGTCTTAAAAATAAACGCTTCAAAATATGCAAGTTTTCCAATTTCAGAAAATATAAATTTCTTAAAAACACTCTACAAACCAGGAGTTTCATTTTTCAGTTATGACGGTGAAACATGGTATGATTTATATGAATACAAGCTTTCAGGATATGATCATACTTACACTTCACAAGTGGCATGTATTAAAGCATTCACAACATTTTCAACATTAAATACAACAGTAAGTGTTGAAAATTACAACATGCCAATCAAAACTCCAAGCAATTTGATTGCTCAGGTTTTAGACATTTACGGAAATAATGTAAGTGATGGAATAGTCTGTTTTGTCATTGATGGAGAAAATTATTATGCAAATGTTTCAAACGGTATTGCTAACTTAAGTATCACTTTTGATAAATTAGGCGAATTTGAAGTAAATGCCTTTTATACTTCTGATTCATTATTAAATCCATCAAATACAACATCCATAATTTTTGTGTCTAAATCTAACGTTGAATTATCTTTTAATTTAAGTGACATATTCACATATGAAGATATTATTGCAAATATCACATTAAATGCATTAAACGGTGATAATATTTCTTTTAAAGTATTTTTACTCATAAACAATAAAACATATGATGTTGATGTTGTGGATGGAAATGTCTCTTTTGCAGTTCCGGATTATTTGTCTGCAGGTGAATATGAAGCGATTGTTATCTTCAATGGCTCTGACATGTACTATGATTCAATGGCATATGATAATTTCACTGTATATAACAGAACAATAGAAATGAATTTGTCTGTGGATTCAGTGGATGTGAAAAACATTTTAATCAATGTTACTTTAAATGAAACTGTAAACTCAACTTTAAATGTCCTTTTAAATAATGAATCATATCTTATGAATCTAACAGAGGGATGTGGTCAGTTATTCATTGAAAATTTGGTTTATGATAATTATACTGTCTTAGTTGAATTTGAAAAAGAAGGATACTTCAATAATAATGCAAGTGGAGAAGTTGAATTGAGATTAATTGACACTTATATTAATGCATCTGATGTTGTGATGTATTATCATGACGGAACCAGATTTAATATCGGTCTTTTTGATGAAAACAACAATTCCTTATCAAATCAAAGCATCATATTCTCCATCAATAATCAGAATTACATAAGATTGACTGATGAAAATGGATCAGCATCAATTGCAATTAATTTGGACAGTGGTAATTACACTATGTCTGTTAAATTCAATGGAACCGATATTTACAAAGATTTTGCAGACTGTAAGAATATCACGGTATTGTCAACTTTATCCGGAAGCGATGTAACAAAATATTATAGAAATGGAACTCAATATTATGTTGATTTATTTGATAATCAAGGAAATCCTATGGTTAATCAGACTGTTACAATAAATATCAATGGTGTATTCTATAATAGAAC
>JAFUBV010000266.1 GCA_017460025.1 Methanobrevibacter sp.
AGCATGCACCATAATTTCTTCAGCCAGTTCTTCAGAAAAAACAGTAGCATAATCATAACTAGATTTATTTCTAATTGTTCTAGCATCATAAAGATAATCATAAGTTTCCTTACTCATTAAACCCTCTTTAACATATTCTTTAGCGAGTTGTCTTAATGTACCTTCATGAGTTTTTGGAGAAATATCTTTTTTTAGCAATAAAGCTAAAGCAGAAGAGTACATTGCATAATATGATAAAGTAATAGAATCTCTATACTGCCCACCTTCAAACAACATTTTACTTGAAATTAATTGTTCCTTAGCCACATTAAATGCTTCTTAACATTATCCAATTACAACACCCTCATTAAGCACATTAGTTAAAAAAGGATTATTTCTTGTTTTATTAAAATGTTCTTCAGTCATTAAATATGGAGAAATTACTTCATCCTTTTCAAGAATAATATCAACAGCAATTCTATTAATTTTATATCTCAAATCATCAGCATAAGGAGATACAATTAAAATATCTATATCAGACTCTTCAGTATCTTCACCACGAGCAACAGAACCAAATAAGACGATTAATTTAATATCATCTGATTTAATAGTATTCGCAAATTCTTTAGCTACTTCAATTCTATTATTCATGATAATCACCTGAAAATTAATACAATATTTAATATCAAATTCATTAATAATAAATATTTCCAAAACAATAATAATAACACAAAAAATGACTATAATTACTTAAATTAAAGGTTAATTAATCAAACAGCCGTAAAAATCATAACTATTAAATTGTATAATCAGATGGTTTCCTACTTATAGATACTTTATAAAAAATAATGTTTATTAATTTTAATAATCAAATTATGACTATGAAACATATTGCTTATGGTAGTTTTGGGAATGCTGCAGAAGTTGTTCATATGGAACAAAGAGATATTAAATCTAACAAACTCCATATTCAAAAGTTACACACCGAAGACCCTATTAAATACTCTGAATGGGCAAGGGATTGTGCAGACCTTGATCGACTACCCGAAATATTTGGTACTCATGAAGACATATTTTCTGAAGAGTTCTTAATTAAAAAAGGTAGAGTATTAAGAATTTATGTTTCCAAAAAAGATGATCAATATATTAAAAAAGTTAAATATTTGGCTTCACATTGCATTGAATTATTGCTAGATAAAAATCATAACATTTTAACATGCCAAATTATTGAAAACCCCGATGCCGGAGGATGGGGTTAATTTAAATAATTTTAATTAATTTCAAAGAAATATTTTAAAAATTATAAAATATGGTTGTATGTATGAGAAATTATAATATAATTTTAGAACATATTCAAAAGAAAATTATTCCGAAATATTCTGAAATAGAATCCTGCACATTTTATGTTATGCCCAATAATTTTAAAGAAAAATTTTTGCTTATTTGTAAAGTTCCGGTTGATTTATTAATCAATGAAAAGAAAACTCTTGAAAGTAAAATTATCGAAGATTTGAGTAATTTTGATGAATATCTTGTTGATAGAGTAAATATTATTTTCATCCAGTTTTAATCCGACGTATGAAAATCATATAAAAGTATTAGCTTAAAAAAAGAAAAGAAAAACAAGGAAATCTATACGATTCCTTGTGCGTTCATAGCGTCAACTACTTTTTTGAATCCTGCAATGTTTGCTCCTGCTACGTAGTTTTTATCCATTCCGTATTCTTCAGCAGCAGCTGCAGCATTTGCGAAAATAGTTTCCATAATAGTTTGAAGTCTACCATCGACTTCTTCAAATGTCCAAGATAATCTTTCTGAGTTTTGTGACATTTCTAAAGCGGAAGTTGCTACTCCACCAGCGTTTGAAGCTTTACCTGGTGCGAATAATACATCGTTTTCTTGTAAGTATTCGGTTGCTTCAATAGTAGTTGGCATGTTTGCTCCTTCTGCAACAGCTAAAACACCGTTTTCAACTAAGGTTTTAGCATCTTCTAATTGCAATTCGTTTTGGGTTGCACATGGAAGAGCTATGTCACATTTAATGGTCCATACACCTTTACCTTCATGGTATTCAGCACTTTCTCTTGCTTCTGCATAAGCGGTTAATCTTTCACGTCTTACTTCTTTTACTTCTTTTAATAATTCAACATCGATTCCTTCTGGATCATAAATCCAACCGGTTGAATCTGAACAAGTTACAGGTTTACCACCTAATTGTTGTGCTTTTTCGATTGCATAAATAGCTACGTTACCTGCACCAGATACTGCAATGGTTTTTCCAGCGATATCAATATCGTTTGCTTTTAACATTGCGTTGGTGAAGTATAATAATCCGTAACCGGTAGCTTCAGTTCTTGCAAGGGATCCACCAAAGGTTAATCCTTTACCAGTTAATACTCCTTCGTATAAACCTCTGATTCTTTTGTATTGACCGAATAAGAATCCAATCTCACGACCACCTACACCGATATCTCCAGCAGGCACATCTGTGTCTGCTCCGATGTATTTGCATAATTCGGTCATGAAACTTTGACAGAATGCCATGATTTCTCTGTCTGATTTTCCTTTAGGATCAAAGTCTGATCCTCCTTTTCCTCCACCAATTGGAAGTCCAGTTAAGGAGTTTTTGAAAATTTGTTCGAATCCTAAAAATTTAATGATACCTACATTTACGGAAGGGTGGAAACGTAATCCGCCTTTGTAAGGTCCAATAGCTGAGTTGAATTGGACACGGTATCCGGTATTTACTTGCACTTGTCCGTTGTCATCTACCCAAGGGACACGGAATTTGATTTGTCTTTCTGGATTAGTTAATCTTTCAAGAAGTGCATTTTTTTTGTATTCTTCTTCATTTTCTTCAATAACAACCCTTAAGGATTCCAATACTTCGCGTACAGCTTGATGGAATTCTGGTTCTGAAGGGTTTTGTTCAATAATAGTTTCAATTACATCGTCTACGTATGACAAAATTATTCCTCCAATTTTCACTGTCAAATTTCAGATTTGACATGACAATTAAATTTTTGTACCTTCTCATATTTAATAGTTTTCAATTTTTTTAAAAAAATCCGAATAGAATTAACTATATCAATAAATTTATTAGACAAAATAATAAAATAACAAATAAATATTATAATTATGTACAGAACTTTTATTGTATTAATCTACAAAATCTAACAAAAATTATTATTTTGTAGACAAAGTCATAAAAAATCA
>JAFUBV010000267.1 GCA_017460025.1 Methanobrevibacter sp.
AATCTATCTGGTGCAGAGAAGTATTTTTCAACATCTGGAGCATCAATTACAAGTTGGTTTTCATTTTCAACAACAATAATTTGGTGTAAAGCTAAAATAGTTGCACCAGTAGATTCAAAGAATAATGAATTACTGTTATCAACTAAATCAGTGATATCTAATTCAAATACATTCAATGAATTAGAAGAACCAGACCATACATCAGAAGACACATTGTCATTGAATACAATATTTCCTTCATTACTTTGAGCGCTTGCAGCAAATACATATAAAGTTGCATTTACAACACTGACTAAATCCACATCGTTAAATTGGGTATTAGCACCAACAGTTAAATTCTTACTGTATGAGTTAGCAAGTAAATCAGCATTTTCAGCAATGTAAACTGTTTTACTGGTACGGGATTCATTATCATTAGTTAATATCAATAATGTAGGTGGATAAACAGCAGATTTACCTGAAAGTTTATTTATATCTACAATATTGCTACCTGAAGCAATTAAATCAGTTACATTATAAACAACTAAACCGTAGCCTTTGTTACCATAATTACCTAAATTACCTTGATCACGATAACTAGCAATAGGAACAATAGTTGCATTGTTAAAGGTTACATTCCAAGTATTGAAGTCACCGGAAGCAACACCATCCCAATTATAAGCAATGTATAATAAAGCTTCAGCAACATCATCATAATCTGCAGCAAAAGTCACATTTCCAGAAGTAACACCAGTACCCATATATACAGAATCATCAGAAGTTAAAACAATTACATCACCAGTAATTTGATAATCACGTACAATTTCAGTATAATTTTGGGCAGGATATTCTAAATCTTTACCTAGATTACCATTATAACGAACAGGGAATGAATAATCTGTAGAGTTAATTTCACTACCATTAGCTTCAACAACAACAGTATAGTTAGCTAAAGGATTAACCGCATCAAAATCAGTGTCTGCAGTGATAGGTCTGATAGTAGGGTCTACAAATGAGAATTTATAAGATTCGCCTAAAGCATAATTATCAATGACAGTTTCGAATATAGTTTCATCACCACTTAATACTTTAACAGTCACATTTGTTGCTTTACCTGTACCATCATTAGTTACAGTTAATGTTAAAGTGTTATTTACACCAGCTTGAATAGTAGCAACACTAGTGTATTCAGTAGTCAATTTGTTTACCGCAGTTGGAATATTTCCGAATAAGTATACAGCAAAGTAAGTGTCCATATCATAGATTGTTCTGTTTGCGTAATAGTCTTCATAGATTGTTCCGATGTAAGCTAAACTAGGATTATACAAATCAATACCTTTTTCTTTTTGGTAAGCATTTTCAGCTACCCATAAATCATCAGAATAAGTTCTGAACTGTAAAATAACTCCACCATCAATCAATTCAACACCCATAATGAATTCACCATAGTCACCACCGATATAAGTACTGTATAACAATTCACTACCGTCAGCACTTAAAACAGCTAAAATAGCATCCATAGTGTAGAAATCAGCATGTTGTTGAGGATCAGCAACATAAACTTGACCGTTTTTAACTTTCTGGAAAGCATCATCAGTAACAGGGAAATCGCCGGACTGACTCATACCACCAATATAAAGATTACCTTCATCGTCAACAGCAATTGCTCTTCCACCTTCATCAGCATTACCACCAAGATAAGTGGAATAAACAATACTCCAATCACTAGTATCAAATTTCATAGCAAAGATATCTCCACCGGAAATACCATCACCAACACCACCATAAGTTTTTTGGTAAGCGTTAGCGGTTGTAGGGAAATCATCAGACCAAGTATCACCTAAATAATACAAGAAACCATCGTCACTAATAAACAAAGCCTCACCATCATCAGTGCTGCTTCCACCAATGTAAGAGCTGTATAATAACTCCCCACTGGTAATGTTAATAGCAGCTAAGAATGAATCAGCTTCACCAACATTACGAACAGTCCTGTTAGCATTAGCAGTAGTATGGAAATCAATGGATGTAGTAGTACCTGCAAAGTAAACAATATCATCTTTTACAGCGAGTGAACCATAGGTACTGTCTGCACCTCTACCACCAAAGTAAGTACTGTAAGTCAATTCACCTGAATTAGTATTTAATTTAGAAATAAATATATCAAAACTGTTTTGGAAGTCAATATCATCTGAAGAGGTATTTGAATCCCAATCTACACCATCCTTATCAGACTGATAAGCATCATCAGTTACTGGGAAGTCAATAGAATTGGTAATTCCTTGAATGAAAGCATTGCCTTCATCATCAACAACTAAAACCCAACCACGATCAACTTTACTACCACCAAGATAAGTACTGTATTTTAATTTTTTACCGTCAGCACTTAAAACAGTCAAGTAAGCTGATTGAGCACCAGTCAAATTCTTAATTAATGCATTATCAGTAACAGGGAAATCACTGGAAGCTGTAAAACCAGTTATATAAATATTACCTTCATTATCTATTTTAAAGTCTTTTTCAAACTCTGTGGAAGATCCACCAATGAAAGTGGCGAAAATTATTTCACCAGTTTTATCAAATTTAGCAACATATAAATCTTTACCGCCAGATTTATTAGCCTGATAAACACCATCAGTAGTATTCAAATCATTGGAATTAGTTTCCATTACAATATAAATATTTCCATCAGCATCTGTGAAGACACCTTTAGCCTTATCCTCACCATCACCACCAAGATAGGTACCATAAATTTGAGTAAAATTAAATAAACTATCAGAGGTAGTAACAGTAGTATTAGTTAAAGTTTGTTCTACATCAGAAGTATTAGTTGGTAATGGTGTATTGCTAGTGTCTTGTGAGTTTACAACATGTAAAAGAATATTATATTCGCCTTTTAAGCTTAAGTTGTTCATTGCTCTAGCTTGAAGGTAATACCTTCCATCAA
The DNA here is from genome assembly GCA_017460025.1 of Methanobrevibacter sp. Classification (GTDB taxonomy): domain Archaea; phylum Methanobacteriota; class Methanobacteria; order Methanobacteriales; family Methanobacteriaceae; genus Methanocatella. Next base: position 2,927 of record JAFUBV010000267.1, read on the forward strand.
CAACTTTTGTTGTATCCCAAGTATATTTCCATCCATCGTCAGGATTAGTGTCTTGATAATTGCTTTTATAATCTTTATTAGCTTCATCAAGACCTTCAATTGTAAAATTAACATGTTCTGTCGTATAATGATCATCAACAGTGGCGACAATTTCCACATCTCCTGAAACCTCAGTGTTATGAACAGGAGTCTCAATATTGACTGCAGGATATTCAGACATATGTGCAGAAACTGATCCCATTGATAAAACAATCAATAAGACAGCCAAACATAAAATA
>JAFUBV010000268.1 GCA_017460025.1 Methanobrevibacter sp.
ACAGTACAAGGTGGAGAAGTCTATGATACAATAGCTATACCTATTCCAGTATTGAATGAGGAAATCTATAATAATTTACTTATTAAAGATGAAGACATCAAATTACCATTAGCCGAAATAAAAGGACGCCATTTGCCATTAGGCGAAACCAATTATAAGGAAATGTGTGAAGGTTATGATTTAAGACCAAAATTCAATAGCTCCAAATGTTCATCATGCAATGAATGTACAATTGAAAGAATATGTCCTACAAATTCATTTAAAGATAAACAAATTAATTTGGCTAGTTGTTTTGGATGCGGATTATGTGCCCATTACTGTGAACATGATGCATTCGAAATGAACACAGGTGATGTGGATTTAGAAATCAAAGGCGAAAAAATTAATGTTCCTATTATCTGCAGACAATCAGATAGATTAAGAGGTAACAGATTATCCAATCACTTGAAAAAATTAATTGATACACAAGAGTTTACATTATAATTGGTGGTTTTATGACTACACAAAAAATAACAGAAACACCAGTTAATTTTGCACATGACATCATAACCGATGTTAAAAATACAAAAGATGACGGTGTTTTAAAATGTGTACAGTGCGGATTATGCACATCAACCTGTCCGGCAGCACGCCATAGCGAATATAATCCTCGTGAAATAATTGAAAGAGTCCTTGAAGGGGATGAATCAATTATTGAAGAAGATTACCTGTGGAACTGTTTTTATTGCTATACCTGCCATAGTGTATGTCCTGTTGGAAATAGTGTATGTGAGGTAAATCAAATTCTAAAACAATACGCCATTAACAATGGGATTGGATGGGATAAGCTTTATGAATATCTTGGTTTTGCGGACAGCTATTTTGATGCTGCAATCGGTGCGATTCCTGAAATATTTTTTGATGATATTGCAAAGGACGTTCCAGGATGGGAGGAAATTAGATTTGATAAATTGGATGAAAATAGGGAAAAGTTAAATTTATATCCTCCATTAATGCCTCCGGAAGATGTAATTGATGAAGTTAGTTTAATTTTAACAATTACTGGATTTAAAGAAAGAATGGAAAAAATAAGACAATCACAAGAGGAGGTATCAGAATGAAAGATATACCAGATAAAAACCTTTTACTTTTTAGAAGTTGTCTTGTGAGCGTTGAATATCCCGGCATAGAATCATCAACCAAATATGTCTTTGAAAAATTAGGGATTGATTATGGCATTTCAGAAAAGCAAACCTGCTGCACAGGCCTGGGACATTATTCTGATGTTTTTGATCAGGTATCAACTACAGCAATAGGTGCACGTAACTTTAAGGTAGCGCAGGAGCTTGGAAGACCAAATCTCGTAATGATGTGTGCAACATGTTATGCGATTAACAAAAAATCAGTGAAATTATTGAATAATAAGGATGATTTGCGTGAACACATCAACGATTTATTTGAAGAAAATGGTCTTGAACATTTAAAATATGAAAAGAATGATTTAACACCTACCGAGAATATTTTCCACTTTGTAGATATTTTATATGGAAAAAAAGATGAAATCAAAAAGCATATAAAATACGATTTAAGTCAATACAAAATAGCGACCCATCATGGATGTCATTACTGTAAAGTACACTATGAGGATACTATTGCAGGAGTAAGAGATCCAAACATTATTGACGAGTTAATAGAAGCCTGTGGATGTAAGACAATCGGTTGGTATGACCATAAAAGAGCCACTTGCGGAACAGGATTTAGGCAAAGATATTCCAATCCAGACCTGTCATTTACTGCAACAGCAGATAAAATGAACTCCTTGAAAGATGAGGATGTTGAAATATTAGTTCACTTATGTCCTAACTGCCATATCCAATTTGACAGATATCAGCCTTTAATATCTGAAAGGGAAGGCAGGCAATTTAAAGCAATCCATTTAAATATCTCCCAATTCATAGCCATTGCAATGGGTGCAGATTGGGAAAGTGTTGTCGGTGTACAAGCCCATACCTCAAAAATAGACTCTGTAATTACAGAACTGAAGGAGGTTGAATCATGACCGACAACCTAAAAATTGGAGTATTTTTATGTGAATGCGGAGGAAACATATCTGATATTGTCGATTTGGATGAAGTCAAATCCGCGCTTGATGTTGAAGTAATAGAGCAGTTTGAAAATATATGTTCACTTAACGGACGTAAAATTATCAGAGACGCTATTATTGACCACCATTTAGACAGAGTGGTTGTTGCAGCATGTTCTCCAATAAGTCACGAAAAGACATTTCAGGACTATGTGAAACCTTTAAATCCTTATTTAATGGATATGGCTAATATTCGTGAACAATGCTCTTGGGTTCATGATGATAAACAAAAAGCAACCAAAAAAGCAATTACTTTAATTAATGCTTCTATTGAAAAGGTTAAGCAATCCGATGAGGTTAATCCAATATACTGTCAAATACCGGAAGATGTTGCAGTTATTGGTGGTGGGATAGCCGGTATGAATGCCGCATTATCACTGGCTCGTCAAGGGAAAAAAGTCACAATAATAGAACAGTCCCCATCACTTGGAGGCCATATGGCCAAAATAGGTAAAGTTTTCTCCCCTGTTAAAATAGCTGAAGAATGCGGAATGTGTCTTTTAAATCCAATATTGAATGATTTAGTCTGGAACGACAACATTACTGTTTTGACTAATGCAAAAGTAGTTGATGCAAGTCGTCGTGCCGGAACATATAATTTAATTGTTGAACAATCTCCAAGATTTGTCGATCCTGACAAATGCATTGCATGCGGCAATTGTACTGATGTGTGTGAAGTTGAAGTTCCTGATGACTGGAATGAAGGATTAACTTTAAGAAAAGCAATCTACAGACCATTCGGTCAATCATATCCTGAAGCATATGTAATTGATTCAGAATTCTGTACGAAATGTGGAGACTGCAAAAGACAGTGCATGATGGATGCGATTACACTGAGAGAAAAACCTGAAAAATTCCCACTGCAGGTAGGTTCAATCATTATTGCAACAGGCCATAAATTAATTGATCCAAACAAAAGACCGGATTATTCCTATTCAAGACATCCAGATATTATTACTCAGGCGGAATTAGGGCGAATTACCGGAGTAAATGGTCCTACAAAAGGAAAATTACTTAAATCTAATGGTGAAGTTCCAAAGCGTGTTGTAATGATTCAGTGCGTTGGTTCAAGAGATGAAAAACCTGATGGACATAAATACTGTTCTAAGATATGCTGTTCTGTTGCC
>JAFUBV010000269.1 GCA_017460025.1 Methanobrevibacter sp.
AGCTATCGTTCACACAGGTTCCGGAAAATATTTGGCATCATTAGTTAAAGAAGGTTATATTGACGTGATTATGGCGGGAAATGCGCTGGCAACTCACGATATAGAATCAAATCTTTTTGGAACTTCATTGGGTATTGAAGTTGAAACCGGTAAGATTGTTGCTCATGGCCACACCCACCATATGAGAGCAATAAACAGAATCAACAATTCAGGCTCTATAAGGGATGCTGTTGAAGACGGAACATTGACTGGAGGAATAATGTATGAATGTGTCAAAAATGATGTTCCATATGTCCTTGCGGGCTCTATTCGTGATGACGGACCGCTTCCTGATGTTATAACAGACACTGCTGAAGCACAAAAGCTTATGAGAAAATATGCTCAAGAAGTTGACATGGTAATTATGATTGCTACAATGCTGCATTCAATTGCAACAGGTAACTTGCTCCCTTCAAGAGTTAAAAGTATCTGTGTAGATATCAATCCGTCCACAGTTACTAAATTGTCTGATAGGGGCAGTGCACAGGTAGTCGGTATTGTTACAGACATAGGTACATTCTTGCCACTTCTTTATAATGCATTAAAAGATGATTAAAATGACATTTACAGCTTATATTTTGGATGTTTTAACTAATTCAGTTTATCCTGCAAGAATCACTGTTGAAGATGGTGTTTTTAAACAGATTATTCCAATCATTGTTGACGGTAAAACTAAAGTTGATGTTGAGGGTCTGATGGTTCCGGGTTTCATTGATTCACATATCCATATTGAAAGCAGTATGCTCACCCCAGCACAATTTGCAAAAATTGCTGTAAGCCACGGTACTACTTCTGTTGTATGTGACCCTCACGAAATAGCTAATGTGTGCGGTATTGAAGGAATTGAATTCATGATAGAAAATGCATCTCATGTTCCTTTAAATTTCTATTTTTCTGCACCTTCATGTGTGCCGGCCACTTCTTTTGAAACATCCGGTGCAATTTTGGACTCTGATGACATTGAATTTTTACTTAAAAAAGATGAAATCGTTGCTCTTGGGGAAATGATGAATTTCCCTGGTGTTATCAGTGGGGATGAGGAAGTTTTAAGGAAACTGGAACTGGCCAGAAAATACAAAAAACCTATTGACGGTCATGCCCCATTGCTTTCCGGTGAAGAATTGGATAAATACTTGGAGCAATATATCATCACTGACCACGAATGCAGTAATTTCCATGAAGCTATCGAGAAAAAGCAGAAAGGTATGAAAATTATGGTTCGTGACGGATCATCTGCTAAAAATATGGAAGCATTATTCGATTTCTCTGAACGTATAGACCATCTGAAAAATCAGGAAAGTTTTGGTATAATCCCGACAGAAGTTCTTGAAAGAAGAATTCACTCACCAATCTTTGATTTCATCGTAAGTGACGACAAGCATCCTAATGATTTAATCAATGGCCACTTAAACAAATCCGTTAAAAAGGCTGCAGAATTGGGCATTGATGTAATCAAAGCTATAGAAATGGTAACAATCAATCCTGCTTCCCATTATAATCTGGATGCCGGAGCTATTGTCACTGGCGCTAGGGCGGATTACATAATCATTGATAATATAATTGACTTCAATATATTAAAGACATATATTGCAGGCGAATGTGTTTTCGATGGAGAAAATGTACTGTTTGATGTTCCGGAAGTTGAAATTGAAAATTCAGTTAATGCCTCTAAAACAGAAGCTCAGGACTTTGACGTATTATATGATGGTGATGAATGCGAAGTCAATGTCATAGAATGTTTCAATGGAGAACTGTTAACTCAAAAAACAACCGCAACCCTAAAAGTAAAAGATGGCAGGGTAATGCCCGATATTTATGATGATGTATTAAAAATATCTGTTGTTGAAAGATATGGCAATAATAATATAGCTAATGCTTTCATTAAAGGATTTGGACTTAAAAAAGGAGCAATCGCATCATCTGTTGCTCACGATTCACATAACATCATTGTTGTCGGTTATGACTCAGAAGAAATGGCACAGGCAGCAAATGCAGTAATTGAAAATAAGGGAGGAATTGCTGTTGTAAGTGAAGACTTCAGCGACACATTGGCTCTGCCTATAGCAGGACTTATGAGCAATGAAGATGCCTTTGCTGTTGCTAAAAAATTAGACATACTGCATAGAATGGCTTCAGCATTGGGCTGTAAACTTGATTCTCCATTTATGACTATGGCATTCATGGCGCTTTTGGTCATACCGTCCATAAAAATATCTGATAAAGGTTTATTTGACGGTGATAATTTCGAATTTATGGATGTTATCATCAATTAGATTTCAAAACCTTTTTCTTTTAATTTATTTTTTATATTGTCCATTGCCTCTTTGTCTTTTTTGGATCCTACTTTTTTTACAACTCGATATGCTTCTTTCAGTTGATTCAAATAATATTTCCTTTGATTATCATCAACAATATCGATTCTTGACATATGAACCAAACTTTCCAGAACATATCCGAAAGCCCTGTTGTAGACTTTCACCGGCCTTTTAATAATCAGTTCAACAACATTTGCCTTAATGACAATGGCTTGTGACTTTTTCTTAATCGGATCGCTCTGCTTAACTGCCTCTTTCAGACTGGTCACTTCACATTTAAAATAGCAGTCAATGTCTTTTATGGAGTTATCTGGCATGAAATCCTCTTTTTTGAGATTATCAAGCAGGGACCATGTAAAAAGCAGTGGATTTTCGCAAATGTTAACGACAAACTCTTTCTGGGAGATAATATTTTCTAAAGTCTGGCTTCCTTTAAAAATACGGCACATGACTTTATCATTTCCTCTGCAAATCACCCCAATAGGCGCAGCATTCAAATTACCCTCATCATCCATGGTAGTGATGATAGTTTCATATTGCTGACCTTTAAGCATTCCAATTTGTGATAAATCAACTCTCATTAATAATTAATTAAACTTCATTTTTAAAAAAACTTTTTATATTGTAAGAAAGAAAGTATATATATTATATAAAAATTAATGAGGGGTTTTTTCATGAACTACAAAATGTATGATGAAATGATGGAACAGCCGGATTCACTTCGAAAAACTTTTGAAAGTGAATTATCCACAATGGAGGAAGTTTCTCAATTAGTCAAAAAAGTAGATAAGGTGTATTTAGTTGGTTGCGGTAGTTCTATTTCAACTTGTTACAGTGTAAGGGATGCACTAAGAATGTCTACTTCAATGAATATAGAAGTATTTTCAGGTTATGAATTCAATTACAATAAATTTTTAAAGAAAGGCGAAAATTCACTAGCAATATTCACTTCACAATCTGGAGAAACAGCAGATACATTATCCTCTCTTAGAAGAGCTAATGAATATGGTATACATACTGTTTCAATTTCTAACGAACCGGATAGTTCAATGATAAAAGAAGCTAAAACTCCTATTATCACAAGATGTGAAACCGAAACTGCAATCCTTGGTACAAAAACATATGTAACTCAAATCGCATGTTTATACCAAATTTTATTTGCAGCATCTGATTATGAGAACAAATATCAGTTATTGGCTCAATTAAAAGAAATTCCAGATATTATTGAAGAATTGCTTAAAACTACAGAAGAAGACAATAAGAAATTAGCTGAAGAGTTTAAGGATGAAGACATTTTCTACTGTTTAGGAAGCGGTCCTAATTTTGGTCTTTCATTTAAATTAGCTATGACTATGCTTATGGAAGGAGCTATCAAGCACGCATGCCCATTATACTCTGCTGAGTTCAGACACGGTTTAATCGAACGTGCTGAAAAGGATGTTCCTATTATAATATTTGATTCTGACTTTGAATCTGATGAGATTACAAGAAAAGCAATTGAATTTTCAAAAAATCTTGAGCTTAAAACCATAATATATAATTTAAGCGATTATGCTGATGTGGATAAATTACTGTCTCCGTTAGTTTATGTAGTTCCATTGGAATGGTTTGTCTACTACTTGGCACATTTCAACGGTGAAGATCCTGGTGCTACAAGACACATAGGTAAGGTCAGATACTGATTTTAAAGTAGATTCAATTCTACTTCTTTTTTTTATTTTTAATACTGTTCAAATGCTCTAAATATAATTATATTTAGAAAGTATTATCAAGATTAATTTTAATTAAATTTAACCATCTAAGAAATATGTTATTTTAACTAATTTAATTTTAAAATTAATTAATAACCTATTAAGAGGAATATATGAATAAACAAAGAATATTTAAAGGTAAATATCTTTAAGATTAAATAAAAAACCAATAGAACATTTTCATGATGTTATAATTGACGTCAGATATGTCTAAATTTAAGTATAATATAAATTGAGGGGAAAAATGATAAATGAACATTTAATTTATATCAGTGATAAATTAGATTCTCATTTGGGAATGAATTTTGTAGCTAAAGAATTTTTTGATGAAATTAATAGTTCTGATTTTAATAGATTCGTTGTGGATTTTAGCAATGTTAAGTTCATGAGTCGTTCTTTTACTCAAGAATATTTATTTCAAAAATTCGAGACGGATAAAGAGATTGTTGAGATTAATGTCCCAGCTCATGTTAAAAAAATGTTTGATGTGGTTAGTAAAGATTTTGAATAACTTATGAGTTAAAAAAAAGAAATTAAAACAGTAGATTTACTCTACTGTAACTTTATGTTTTGGTATAATTAATTTTGGAATAGTTATTAAAATTACTCCGGTGTTGTATTTAGCTTTGATTTTTTCTACTTCAATGCTGTTTTCAAATCTTACAGTTTTGGAGCATCTTCCTGTAGTTAATTCAGATGCGATGATTTTAGCATCTTCAACATCTTCTAATTCTTCAACAAATGGTTTGAATGTGGCGGTGATTACAATATCATTGTCGCCAGCTTCGATTTCAACTTCATCTTTTGAAAGACCAGGAACTGCAACTTTCAAGTAGTAAATGTCGTCAGCTTCAACTAAATCTACAGCTAAATTGCTTACGGTAGCGTTTTTATATTCGTTGATTTTGTCATCAGCGTATTTTTGCATGTTTTTAAGGTTTTCTTTTAATTCATCTATGGTTGTGTTTAAGTCGTTGACGAATTTTTCAGAGTACACTTTGCCTTTTTCTTTTCTTTCTTCGTATTTTTCTTTTTTCTCGTTGATTTTTTCGTCTACTTTTTCTTCAGCTTTTTCTTTCTTTTCATGGATTTTTTCTTTTCTTTCATTAATTTTTGTTTCAAGAATATCTTCTTCTACCATCTTTTTCACTCCTTAATACTTATTTCCTATATGTTTGATTAATAAATTATCAGTTCAAATATATAAATATTACCTTAATAGTAATCCAATTCCTCTTCATCCACTTCCTGTGGGGTCCTGTCTATTTTTTCAATTCCGTCAATAATTTCATTAATCTTGTCTATTCCGTCACCGTCAAGCGCTGAGATGAATAATGTATTTTCGGGATTGTCTACAAATTGATTGATATAGTCTTCATCCTGTTCGATATCCATTTTGTTGAACAGATAAATTATCGGTATTTCACCAAATATCTTTTCAATTTGTTTTAATAGATTATATTGGCTTTCCAGGTGGAAACCGCAGGTTTCAGATCCGTCAAAAATAAATAATATTGCATCAGCCAAATGTTCCAGTGCAACAATAGCGTTCATTTCAATATCATTCATTTCCAGAACAGGCCTGTCCAATAATCCTGGCGTATCAATGAACTGTATGCTTTTCCAGTGTCTTTCAGTGTGGCCTATCTGAATTCCCTTTGTTGTGAACGGGTAATTTGCAACTTGAGGATCAGCACCGCTGATTTGTCTTAATAATGTTGATTTTCCCACATTCGGAAATCCTGCAATAACTATTGTTGTCGCATCAAAGTCAATTGTCGGCATGTTTCTGAGACTGGCTTTGGCAAAATCCAAAAAGTCCAAATCCTTTTCGATTTTATTTATAACAGATGCAATCCTTCCATATGCTTCCCTTTGTATGGAGCTTGCCTTTTCGGAAGGATTTCTTTTAAACTTGTTTGAATATTCCCTTTCAAGCTGAGCTAAAATTCCATAAGCCCAGTTAAGTGCACCTAATGCCTGTTTCATTGAGTCTACGCCTACAGTTATATCAATATAATCCTGATAGAATGGATGAAGCTCTTCAATTTCAGGAACTGCATCAAGAATTGATTTTAACTTGTCTTTCATTACCTGACATGCAGTAACCACTCTTCTTTCTTCTATTTTTTTACCTTTTAAATGTTTAGGAATTTTTTGTGTTCTCAATAAATCAGCAGCCTTTTTTCCTCTGCTGAATCCCTTGTCTAAAATCTCATCTGGAGTCGGTATTGTTGGTATCATCATTATATCACTCTAAATATCAGTTGGTTATGTGCTTTCTCTCTCAACATTTCTATACTATAGTTTAGATTTGGCAGGTTAATTAAATTTGTGGATAATGTTGTGATATTTCAGTTGGTATAGTATTTGTTTTATATAAGGGATATGATGAAGGAGGTTTATGAAATATTTGTTATGTGAAAACTCATGTGATAGTTGTATAACTTTTCTCTCTCTACACTACTTTTTTTAGACCTCAGGATAGTTAAATATTTTCATCCACACTTCACTAGTATTCCTACAACTCTTTCAAAAACTTTGTTGATTTTCAAAATCCTTTTTGCGATTGTCATTCCAAATTAGGTCTCTGCGATATATTCGTTTTAAAACGCCTCGTTTGGTATTGAATGTTCGTTTTCTGGATTTTGGCATTGTTTTTTGAAATGCATTTTCTATTTTGTTACTTGTTTTTTCAATTCGTTTATCTTTTAAGTGATGAATGAAGCTTTTATATCGTGATCTGATTGATTTTTTGATTATTTTGTAAATAACTGGATG
>JAFUBV010000270.1 GCA_017460025.1 Methanobrevibacter sp.
ATCTTTTTTCTTGAACAGCCACCCTGTTTCTTTTAATTGATTCTGCTACGGATATTTCAGAATAATCCAGACCATCCACGTTATTTTCTGTTAGCTTAAGGAATTTTTCAATATTGACTCCACCGCCGCATCCGATATCAAGGATTTTGTCATTTTCATTCACATTCACACATTCAAATGCGAATTTGGAGATGTCTTTGTGGTTTTCATTCATATTTTGGATTGTTTCTATTCCTTCTTCACCATGGGGTTTCATGCATTGTGTAATTTTTTCAGCGACCATATTGTTACTATGGGTTTTTCTTTAAAAATATTTTTTTCGAATTGCAAATTTTAAATATAACAATAGTTAATATATTTAATTGGAGGGATAATATGGATTTGATTAGACAAACAGAAGTTATTCAATGGAAAGACGGAGAGTATAAAACTATTAAAGAAAACAGTGTAAACGACGAATATACCTATTTATTCATAGATTATTTGCCTCCGCGTAAATTTTCAACATATCCTGAAGATTTGGAGGATTTTGCTGTTGGATACTGTTTAGGTGAAGGTTTGATTAAAGATTATTCAGACATTAAATCAATAGAATTGGACGGAACAAACATATTGGTTACAACAACTCTTTCACACGATCCTGAAGAGGATTTGGAGCAGGAAGGAATAGTCCAGCAGAAAAAAGGCAATTGTGAACATGCATGTGTTTGCAGACTGCTTGAATATCAGGGTGTCAATTCAGACAATGCCGGAGGAATCAGATCTGATTTGGAAACCATTGAACCAATCCAATCCGACTTGACAGTTGATGCAACACAAATCATTAAAGACATTAAACATCTCACCGATGAAGCCAAAATCTGGCAAAAAACAGCAGGTGTTCATGTTGCACAGCTCAAATACGAAGATAAAATAATCATTAGGGAAGATGTCAGCCGTCACGTGGCTGTTGATAAAGTAATTGGAGCAGCTTCAAGGGAAGGATATGACTTTTCAAAATGTTATATTTCCTACAGTGGAAGAATGCCTGCAGACATGCTGATTAAAGTAATTCGTGTAGGAATTCCTATAATTATTTCAAATGCGGCTCCGGCAGCTTCAGGTATTGATGTGGCAGAAGCAGGTAACATTACAATGGTGGGTTTTGTTCGTGACAACAGGTTCACTGTTTTTACAGCGCCTGAGCGAATAAATCTAAAAAAATAAAAAAGATTTAGAGTTCATCTAATGAAAATGAACTGAAATCTAATAAATCATATGTTAATATTTTTGGAGCAACTGTAACTTTTCCAATTCCAGTTATTATTTTGTAAGCTTCAAAAGCTTCAAGACATCCAATAATGTTTGGTGTAGGTCCGATAACTGGTGGAACACCGGAAGTTACATTTTTCAAATCATTAATTACATCATCATTTAATTCTTTTCCAATAGATGGGAGATTAAACATTTCTTCATATGTTTTATCGCTATTTGGAAGGAATACTGTAATTTGGCCTTGTGTTCCATGAATTGCACCATGAATATATGGAATTCCCAATTCTTTTGCGGTTCTTGAAACAATCACTCTTGTTAAAACATTATCCAAAGCATCAATAACAATATCTGAATCTCCGATTACTTTTTTGATATTGCTTTGATCTATATGTTCGTTGAATGTTGTAGTTTTAACATATGGGTTTATTAATCTTACTTTATCTGCTGCAACATCAGTCTTTTCAAGACCTAAATCAGATAAACTTGCTAAGGTCTGTCTGTTCAAATTGGATAAGTCGAATGCATCCTTATCCACTAAAACAAGTTCTCCAATACCCATTCTAGCAAGCATCTCTATGGTTTCCCCACCTATTCCACCACAGCCTATGACTGTGATTTTAGCATCTTTAAATCTTTCCTGTTCACTTCTTGTTACAATACTCATTTGACGGGATGCAATTTCCCAGTATCCATCACCTATGTATCTTGTTGGCATTTTTTCACCTAAATATTTCTCCTTAATTTTGGTAATAAATTCATAAATGAATCTAAGGCACTTTCATAATCTTTCAAATCATATCCTTTAATCAAACCATTTTCATTAATAATTAAGTTTTCTATTTCTAGTTGTGTATCTTCTTTTGAAATCACTTCATCTCCAAGAAGTTCTTGAGTATTTTTTATATTTATTGTAAATGGAAGCTGATATGAGAATGAATCGTCATTATAATCAATGCTGATGTATTCATCATCATCGATTTGGGATAAATTAAGGGCAACCTTCTTAAATCCCTGATTTTTTACTTCATCGTTAATTACACTAAATTTATCCTCTTTTAAAATTTTATCTAAATTATCCACTTCAACAATGGCATACTTTTCCAAATCCCTAACTTTAACGATTTCACAGCCAGTATTTTTCTGAATAAAATCTTCACACCAGCTGATTCTTTCAATCTTTTCCCTTGTGGTTGGAGTATTGGTTGGAATTCGGGTTGCCAGACAGGTAGTTGATCTTGAATAAGCGATATTGTTTTTATTCAAATATTCGTGAATGTCTTTGGAAGTCAATTTGGCTTCGATAAAAGGAGTGTTGAATCCTTTTTTATAAGTCACGAGAATTCCGGGTCTGTCAACGACCAAATCACTAATGTTATTGCCGTCACAGATATAATCAAAGCCTCTTTTTTTAGCTAATTCCTCAATTTTTGAATACATGAGATTTCTGCAGGCATAACATCTTTTTGAATCATTGGATAAGAAATATTCCTTTTCATAAAAATTAATGTCTATTATTTCATGTTGTATTCCAAAGGATTTTGCTACTTCCTTTGTATTTTCAATAAAATG
>JAFUBV010000271.1 GCA_017460025.1 Methanobrevibacter sp.
GATTAAATCGGCTAGTGAATGTGGTGTTGATGCAGTTAAGTTTCAAACATTTAAAAGTGAAGATTTAGTAGCTGAAAATGTTAGAACTGCTAAGTATCAGGAAGAAAATACTAAGGAAAATTCACAATTTGAAATGTTAAAAAAACTGGAATTGTCTTTTGAAGATTTTAAAGAATTAAAAAAATATGCTTCAAAACATAATGTAATATTTATTTCATCTCCTTTTGATATAAATAGTGTAAATTTACTTGAAAAACTTAATGTATCACTTTATAAGTTAGGATCTGGGGAGTTAAATAATTTCGAATTAATTGATCATGTTCAAAAGACAGGTAAGTGCATGATCATATCCACGGGAATGGCTACATTGGAAGAGATTAAAGAAACTTACGACTTCATTGAAAATAAGGACAATTTGATAATATTGCACTGTATAACTGGATATCCTACTTCTTTTGGAGAGGCCAATCTCAACTTTATTAAAACATTGCAATCAGAATTTGATGTTCCAATAGGGTTTTCAGATCACAGTCCGGGAATCGAACTTCCAATAGCTGCGGTGGCTTTGGGGGCTTGTGTTGTAGAAAAACATTTTACATTGGATAAAACTCTTGAGGGACCTGATCATAAAGCATCTCTTAATCCTTCTGAATTTAAAGCAATGGTTGATGCAATAAGAAATGTTGAAGTTGCAATGGGTGATGGAATTAGAAAATTTAGTGAAAATGAACTCGAAATTAAAAAGGTTGCAAGAAAGAGTATTGTCATTAATGAAGATATTAAAAAAGGAACAATTCTTAAAAATGAAATGTTATCAATTAAAAGACCAGGAACTGGTATCTCTCCGAAATATTTTGATGAAATAATTGGTAAAACAATTAATTGTGATTTAAATTCAGGTTCTGTTATTAGATGGGAATATTTAAAATAGGTATTGTGGATATGATAAAAAATCAGAGAATAGGATATATTAGTTTGGCAAGTGTTTTATCAGCAATTGCAGTAGTATTTTTACATGCAAATGAATGTGCGGGCACTTTTAGTTTTGCTAGGTGGTGGTTTACCTCCAATATTATTCATTCAATCTTTATTTTTGCTGTTCCATTGTTTTTCATGATTTCTGGAGCAATGTTATTGGATTTTAATAAAAAATATAGTTTGAAAACATATTTTTCAAAAAGAATCCATAAAACCGTAATTCCATATATTTTTTGGAGTATAATTGGCATTTTATTTCAAGTATTTTATTTAAACACTGTGTCCAATATTGATTTAGCATATATATATAATTGTTTTGTAACTGGTAATGCAATTATTGTATATTGGTTTTTTATACCTTTATTTGAGCTTTATATTTTGTTTCCAATATTTTCTCGATTTGTTTATACAAAAAAACATTGTTTTAGATTTTTAATTTTATTATTTTTAATTAACTTAATATCCAATTTCTTTAATATTGTGATTATCGGATATTCATTTTTTGCCGTATTTGGTTTTTATGTACATAAATATGGTGTTCCTCGAAAAATAAGATTATTTATATATATTTTGGCTATTTTAGGATTTTTGGCGAATACCTTCGGCTCTTATTATCTTTCAATCACTGCAGGTAAATTAATCAGAACATACATAAATTATACTTTCCTTCCAGCAATGTTATATCCATGTGGTTTGTTTGTTTTTATAAAATATGATTTAGTTAAAATTATGGAAAATAAATATATTAATAAACTTGTCTTGTTTTTAGATTTTTATACATTCGGAATTTTCTTAATTCATTATTATATCCTACAAATTTTAATAAAATCATTTAATATTAATATTCATTCAATTATTTTTAGATTGGGGTCACCGTTTGTGGTGATTGGAATATCTGTTTTAATAATTTATATTCAACGAAAAATTCCATTGCTCAAAGAGTTTGTTCCATAAATTTGATTTAACTGATATAACTATTTAAATAACGAATTATAATAAAGATAATTAAAGACTCAAATTTTCATAAATTTATTTATTAATTTCGTTGATTTTATGGTAAGAAAAATATTATATATTACTGGAACAAGGGCAGATTATGGTTTAATGCATGAAACACTTGAATTATTAAATAATGATGAAAATATTAGGTTAGATGTGGCTGTAACTGGCATGCATTTGATGGAAGAATTCGGGTATTCTTTAAATGAAATTAAAAAGGATAATTTTGATTTGCATGTCATTAATCAAACTTTTCTAAAAGATGATGAACAGTCAATGTCTAAATTTATTGGAAATTTGATTAATGATTTAACAAAATTATTGAGTGATATTAAACCCAATATTGTTCTATTGTTGGGTGACCGAGGAGAAATGTTGGCGGGGGCAATTGCTGCGTCTTATTTACAAATTCCGATTGCTCATATTCATGGAGGGGATATTTCATCAACTGTTGATGATTCAACACGGCATGCTATAACTAAATTTTCAAATATTCATTTTCCCGCAACTGAAATGAGCGCCTCAAGAATTAAACAAATGGGTGAAAATCCGAATAATATTTTTGTTGTTGGGGCTCCTGGTTTGGATTCAATCATTAAAATTAATAATAATATTGATGAAACCTATTTAAAAGAAAAATATAATATTGAAAAGGATTTTATACTGGTTTTACAACATCCTGTGAGTTTAGAAATAAATGATTCAGTTAATCAAATTACTGAAACTTTGGATGCAGTTACTCAAACTGATTATCAGGTAATTGTTGTTTATCCTAATGCGGATGCTGGTGGAAGGGCAATGATAAACAGAATTGATGAATACGATTTGGATGCATATAAAACTATTCCTCATGACGACTTCATTGGTTTATTAGGTTTGGCAAGTATTTTGATTGGAAACTCTAGTAGTGGCATTATTGAATCATCATCGTTTAAATTGCCTGTTATAAATGTTGGAACAAGGCAACAAGGTCGTGAAAAAGCATTAAATGTTGTAGATGTAGGATATGACTGGGATGAAATAATTGATGCAATCCACTACATAAAATCTGATGAATTTAAAGAAATTATAAATTCATGTGAAAATCCATATGGGGATGGAAAAGCTTGCGAAAGGATTTGTAAAATATTGAACGATATTGAATTAAATAATGAATTATTAAATAAGCAATTTTATGAATTGATGTGATAATATGAACGTTGGTGTTATTGGTTTGGGATCACTGGGAAAACGCAGAATAAGGTTAATTAAAAGTAACTATTCTGATATAACAATAATTGGGATAGATAATAGCATAGAAAGATGTGAAGAAGTAGAAAAATTATTTAATA
>JAFUBV010000272.1 GCA_017460025.1 Methanobrevibacter sp.
TAATGAGTATTCCGGCTGTAGCATTTTTCTACGGAGGATTAAGTAAAAGAAAAAATGTTTTAAATACTATGTTTTTAACTTTTATAGCATTTTCTATAGTAAGTATAATATGGGTAATCTTTGGATATCAGCTAGCATTTGGTGAGCCATCATTATATGGTTTTATAGGTTCACCGGCTAACTTCTTCTTACAGGGAATAGGACTTGATGATTTAACCGGATCAATTCCAACATTATTATTTGTGATGTTTCAATGTGCATTTGCAGGTCTTACTGCAGCACTGATTTCAGGAGCACTTGTTGGTAGGATGAAAACCAAAGCATGGGTAATATTCATACCGATATGGGCTTGTCTAGTATATCTCCCTATCGCTCACTGGGTATGGGGAGGAGGATGGCTAATGCAGATGAACGCTCTTGATTTCGCAGGAGGAACTGTAGTTCACATAAATTCAGGTATTTCAGCTCTTGCTGTCGCATTAGTTCTTGGAAAAAGAAGAAACACTGCTTTAATTCCACACAACTTAGGTTATGCAGTGCTTGGTGCAGCATTATTATGGTTCGGTTGGATGGGATTCAACGGAGGATCAGGACTTGCTGCAGATGGACTCGCTGCTAATGCAATCATCGTTTCAAATGTCTCAGCAGCAGTGGCATTAGTTGTATGGTGTATTTTAGATACATACATCGTTGGAAAACCAACAATTTTAGGTGCAATATCCGGTGGAGTTGCAGGTTTAGTTGCGATTACTCCCGCTGCAGGATTTGTTGATGTATTCGGTGCATTACTCATTGGTGCAATTGCTCCATTAGTTTCATACTTTGCAATCTATACTCTTAAAGCAAAATTAGGATATGATGATGCTTTGGATGTATGGGGAATTCACGGTATGTCAGGTATTTGGGGAGCAATAGCTACCGGAATATTTGCAGTGCCTGCAATTGGTGGAACAGCAGGACTGATTTATGGAAATCCTGGACAGGTTGTTATCCAGATCATAAGTGTATTAGCTACAATAATTTATGCATTCACAATCAGCTTTGTTTTAGCTAAAATACTGGATAAAGCAATGAACGGAATAAGAGTTGAAGAATCAAAAGAAATTGGTGGATTAGATTCAAATCTCCACGAAGAATCAGCATATAACTTTAACTAGGGGCCACGAAAATGAAAAGTGTAGTTGCAATAATCAGACAGGAAAAATATCAAGATGTAAAAAAAGCCTTATCAGATGTAGGCTGTGAAGGTATGAACGTATCAGAAGTAAAAGGTAGAGGAAGTCAAAGAGGAATAAGAGAATCTTACCGTGGTTCAAGTTATTGCATAGATTTAATCCCAAAAACACGTATAGAAATTGTTGTAAAAGATGAGGGTGTTGACCTTATTGTTGACGCCATCAAAAAATCCGCCTATACTGGAAATATTGGTGACGGTAAAATATTTATCCATCCAATAGATAATGTAATAAGAATAAGAACTGGAGAAGAAGGAGATCGTGCAGTCTAGTACTGTACGACCACTCCATAAACATCATCTACATTAACCCATGTTGAAATTCCTTTTGTTTCATACGTTATGCCATTTATATATTCATATTCAACATCGGTATTGTCACTGGTTAGATATACCTGATCTCCATTAATTTTAGAAACTCTTTTTATGATTGGACCATAGTCCGGCGAATTAGCAACCACTATAGTGCCAACTTTAATATCATGGGTCTTTTCAACCAAAACCGTTTGCCCATCTTTTAAAGTAGGATACATTGAATCTCCTTCAACATGGAATAAGATAGGAATTTCGTCATTACCTAATGATGAGTCCAGATTTACTTTAACATTATCCAAACCATATGAAAGGCATATTCTCAATATTCCCTGTCTCAAGCTTTGAACGCTTCCGTTAGTACTGTTCATCACATCAAACGTATAATCGCAAATTTCCCGGTTCATCTGGTCTGTGTCAACACCTGCAAATGGAGAAATTATTGACTGTGCAGTTACATTTTCACCATCCATGTAAACATTAACGGATTCTCCAACAAATAGGAAGTATCCTCCAAAAATAAGTAAAGCAATTATTATA
>JAFUBV010000273.1 GCA_017460025.1 Methanobrevibacter sp.
AAGAAAACGATACTGAGGTTACCAATTCATCTGATGATATTCCTGTTACTCCAAATGTTGAGTTAAGCATTGTTAAAGTTGCTAATGTGACTTCCGCTGTTGTTGGTGATTTAATCAAGTATACTATCACTGTTAAAAATGATGGTTTGTCTGATGCTAGTGATGTTAATGTTTGGGATATCCTGCCTGAAACTGTGAGATATGTTTCCGGTGCTGATGCATTTGATGTTTCTTCACGTAATGCTACCTGGACTATTGCTAGCATTGCTGCAGGTCATTTCGAAGAAGTTGTTCTTGTTGTAAACCTAACAAGTGCCGGCAATTTATCAAATACTGCATTTGCTAACAGTAGTGAAAACGATACTGTTGTTAACAAAACCAGTGATAATGTTACTGTTGTGCCTAATGTTGAGTTAGGTGTAGTTAAGGTTGCTAATGTGACTTCCGCTGTTGTTGGAGACAATATTGAGTTCACAATTATCGTCACTAATGATGGTTTGTCTGATGCTACCGGTGTTGTTGTGTCTGATGTGTTGGATGAAGCGTTCGGATATGTTTCTGGTGGTAGTTATAATTCTGATACTTGTGAAGTGTCTTGGGTTATTGATCGTGTTGCCGCTAACAGTTCTGAGACTGTAACTTTAGTTGTCGCTGTTTTAAGTGCTGGCAGTGTTTCAAATAATGTCAGTGTCATTTCCAAGGAAAACGATACTGAGGTTACCAATTCATCTGATGATATTCCGGTTACTCCAAATGTTGAGTTAAGCATTGTTAAGGTTGCTAATGTGACTTCTGCTGTAGTAGGAGACAGCATTAAATTTACTGTTACAATCAAAAACAGTGGTTTGTCTGATGCTACAAACGTTGAAATAGAAGATATCTTACCTGAAAGTGTGAAATTTGTTTCTGCTAACGGTACTTATGTAAATGATGGTCAAAATGTTAAATGGACACTTGATAAGGTTGAAGGTAACTCTTCAGTCAGTGTTTATGTCATTGTATCTGCAGTAAGTAACGGTTCTGCTGTAAACTTCGCTAATGTTACATGCAGCGAAAATTCAACTGCCAATACAACTTCAGATGAAATTGAAGTTAAACCTGTTGTTAACTTAACTGTTGTTAAGACTGCTAATGTTTCCGAAATCTATGTTGGAGACAAAGTCAGTTACAATATTGTTGTTACAAATAATGGTCCTTCCAATGCATCCAATGTTATTGTCGTTGATGAATTGCCAAACGGTTTAAAATTTGTCTCCAGTAATGTTGATTGCGTTGTAGTAGACAATAAGGCTACTTGGAGCATTTCAGAATTGACTGCGGGTGAAAACTTAACTATTGAAGTAGTATGTATTGCTGTGGACAGCGGTGATTTAACTAATACAGTTAATGTTACTTGCGATGAAAACAAGACCAACACTACTGGCGGAACTCCAATACATGTCAGCGACATTGTGGATGTTGCTATTGAATTGAGTGTTGACAAAACGAACCCTGACATTAATGATGAAGTAATCATCACATTAAAAGTCAGAAATAACGGTCCGTCAAATGCAACGGGTATTGTCGGCAAATTAAACAAGGATTTCTTAAACGGATTGAAAATAATTTCAATTGATTCAGATGAAATCAAATTTGCTACATCCGATCTTTTAGGTTATTCATTGTCTGATATATTAAAAGTTAATGAAAATGGTGACTTCTCTATTGACTACTTGAATGCAAATCAAGAAGTTTCAGCAACTATTAAGGCCACTGTAATTCGTGATGGTAATATTACTGTTGACGGTACTGTATCTTCACAGGAAGAGGATTCAAACCTTACAAACAACTATGACGAAATTACAATGACAGTTCATTCATTAGTGGACTTGTCCGTAAGCAAAACAGTAAGCAATATGACTCCAATTATTGGAGATACTATTGAATATGTAATTGTTGTTGTTAACGCAGGTCCGTCTAATGCGACTGGAGTTAGTGTTAATGAAAAATTGCCTGATGGAGTTGTATTCATTTCAGACGATGCTAAAGGTGCATATGACCACAACACTGGTGTTTGGACAATTGATTCAATCAACGCTAATGAAACAAGAACTTTAACCATTAAAGTTCAAGTAACCGGCGTAGGTCAAATTACCAATAATGTTGAAGTATTGTCTAATGAAGAAAACACAAATGTTACTGGAAGCAAAACCAATGTAACAATTGATGTTCAGCCTGCTCCAAAAGTTGATTTAGAAGTTATAATCACTTCCAATACAACTAAAACTGATTTGGGTGATCTTGTAGAGTTTACAATAACTGTTATCAACAAAGGAACTACCAATGCAAGTGGTGTAACTGTAAAAGACATCCTGCCTGATGGATTGCAATACGTTTCTGATGACGGAAATGGTACTTATAATACAGGAAATGGTCTTTGGACTGTAGCTGAGCTTGATGCAGGCAACAATAAAGTCTTGCATATCATTGCTAAAACTACAAAAGCAGGAAATGTTACAAATACTGTTTCAGTTGACAGTGATCAGGAAATTCTTGATGTCAATTCTACTGTTGCTAGCGTAACTGTTGAAGTTGTTGAACACAAAAAACCTATTGAAAATGCTAGTGATAATGCTCCGGCCAAAGTGGATACCAAAGCAACCGGTAATCCATTTGTATTATTGGCTATGGCGCTATTATTTGCTGGTGTAGGATTAAGACGTAGGAAAGAATAAATGTTTAATGGGAGTTAATTTTAACTCCTATCTTTTTTTTATTTTTCATAAGCTGGATGAAATTCCAATGGCTTTAAATTCAATATCTCTTTATTATTTTAGATATTTGAACTGTTTCTATAAATGATAATATTCCATAGAAT
>JAFUBV010000274.1 GCA_017460025.1 Methanobrevibacter sp.
TATCTGTTGAAAGGATGGTTTTCACACATAGGGTCTTTTATAATATTTCTTTTTTGATGATAAGTTAGATAATACATCATCCACTGATTGGACAGTTCCTTTAATATGTCCTCATCAATTCTTTCTGTAGGGGTGAAGAAATTCATTTCGTTTCCACCGACAACAATGGCCATATTATTCAATTCAATCAAACAAAAGAAATCACATCTGATATTGTGAACATCAAAATCCTTATCAAGTGAGAAATTTTTAATCTTAGAGTAATTGTAGAAAAATGTATTGAGATATTCAAAATACAAAAATCGGATTTTTCGAACATCCATAATCAAATCTTCCTGAAGAAAATGCATTTTATAATTAAATTTCGATAGAAATTCGATATCCCATATATTATCATAAAAAACTGAAATAAAGGAATCTTTGGCAAATCTCATGGATAGTGAAAAATCTTCATTGTCTTTTGGAGATCCAAGCTCCACATCTATGAATTCCAAATAAATAGAATCCTCTGAAATATCAATGGAAGCTAATTTTGCAAAATTTCCAATAACATCCTCAATTAATTTTAAAGATTCACTTTTCATCTAAAACACCTGTAAATAAATTGTAAGCTCCTTCAATTTCATATTCCTTACTTTCATCAAATTTCTTATCCCAAACAAAGTTTACAATCTCAATTGGGGAATTGACAGATTCATCCCACTTTAAATCAAAACCCGTATCAGAGAATGTCTGATAGACAGTCCTGCCAATTTCCAAAGAGTCATTCTCATTTCTTTGAAAATCACCGAAAGTTAAGTTTAAAGTATTATTTTCAATGGCATTTTCCACATCTTCAAATGTATAGAAGCAAAAACCTTGAGCAGAGTATTTGTTGTTGATTAAATGAACGTATAATTCATACACGTCATCAACACCCTCCTCAAAATCATACCCGCAATTATGAACACCAACAATGGATTTTTCAGCAAGCAAATCAAATGTTTTTTCCAGATTAGAGAAGTTTTTGTTGTTAAAATCATTTAAAGAAATATCGAAGCCGGAAAAATCCAAATCATATTCAATGAACTGGTCCTCCAATATTTCCAATATTTCTTCTTTTGAGAAAAATCCTGATTTAGTCAATAAATCTATCAAATATTCAATTTCATCAACTAAATCCCTGTTCATCATAATCACTCTTCTTCAAGCAATAATTGGATTGTTTTTACATTGTCTCTTTCTGTAAATCCAACAATGAAACGGCTTTCTCCAAGGTATACTACATCAAAATCGTCATGATGCTTGATTTTATATCCTTTAAGTTTTGCATAAGCGTCAAGAGCGACTTTTGGATATACTTTGAAATTTTTCTGGAAAGTGTAATATGTATCCTTGAATTTTACAACATCATTGTTTTCTGGAATTTCATCTGAATCAATAGCCACAAATATGTCCAATCCGCCTTCATTAACTGCATAATAAGCAGCGAAATCCAATATGCCTACAGTAGCCATAGCTAATGTGTGACAATCATTGAAATCAGCGTGAATAATAGGGGTTGAAAACTCAGGAATGCCTGCATCAATACCTGCCTGTTTCATTTCAGCAGCGGCACTGATTAATTCAGCTCCAAAAATATTTTCATTATCCCATGCCCAGGACCATTGCTTTAAATCATCATTATAAAATCCCAGAACCTGAATAGGCAATTTTGTATCGCCAAAACTTACGGTACCTTCATCCAAATCCAAATCGCCTTCAGCATCACCAATAAACTCGGATAAATTTTCCTGTTTATCTAAAGCAAGAGCACCATATTTGGACAATACAAGTTTAAATGAATCTCCTACACGAATAACAACTGGTTCTTCAATAGTTTTCAAAGTAAACACCTAAAATTCTACTTTTGAAATTCTGTCCATTGCTTCTTTGGTATTTTCTAATGTATTGAATGCTGTTAATCTTAAATAACCTTCACCGCTTGGTCCGAATCCTGAACCTGGAGTACCGACAACATTTGCTTCATTCAATAGGATATCAAAGAATTTCCATGAATCCATGCCATTTGGTGTTTTTACCCAGATATATGGGGAGCTGATTCCTCCGTAAACTTCAAGGCCAATATCGGTTAGGCTTTCTCTGATAACTTTTGCATTTTCCATATAATAATCAAGGATTTCTTTAATTTGAGCTTTTCCTTCTTCGGAATAAGTTGCTTCTGCTGCTTTTTGAACAGGATAGGATACTCCGTTGAATTTGGTTGTTTGTCTTCTGTTCCATAACGGATTTACTTCAACAGCATTATCTTCACTGTCATATGCCATCAATTCTTTAGGAACGACAGTGTATGCGCAACGGGTTCCGGTAAATCCTGCGGTTTTTGAAAAGCTTCTGAATTCAATAGCTACATCACGAGCTCCTTCGATTTCGTAGATTGAATGAGGAACATCATCTTCATGTATGAATGCTTCATAAGCTGCATCAAATAAGATTATGGATTTGTTTTCTTTTGCATAATCAACAAATACTTTTAACTGATCTTTAGTTAATGTGGTACCTGTCGGGTTATTTGGATAACATAAATAGATAATGTCAACAGGTTCTGCCGGCAATTCAGGAACAAAATTATTTTCAGCATTACATTTAAGTTATACTAATCCTTCATACATTCCATCGTCACCCATTTCTCCGGTTCTGCCTGCCATTACATTAGTATCAACATAAACCGTATAAACAGGATCGGTTACTGCAATTTTATTATCCAAACCAAAAATTTCCTGAATGTTACCAGTATCACATTTAGCGCCGTCACTGATGAACACTTCACTTACATCCAAGTCAATTCCGTATGGTTTGAAGTCATTTTCAATAATTGCTTCAGCTAAAAAGTCATAACCCTGTTCAGGACCGTATCCCATGAATGTGTCAGCATCAGCCATTTCATCAACAGCATCTTTGAATGCGTCAACAACTGCAGGAACTAAAGGTTTTGTTACATCCCCAATACCCATTTTGATAACATCTGCATCAGGATTTGCTTTAACAAACTCTGCTTCTCTTCTTGCTACTTCAACAAAAAGATAACTACTTTTTAACTTGAGATAATTTTCATTAATTTTAACAACCATATTTAAACCTCTAATATAATATAATTTATTATAATAATACTTTCATTTTCAAAATATATAAAATGAATGTAAAATGAATAATTTTTTACGATTTTAGAAAAAAACAAGTAAGATTTAATTTTTTTTAAGAAACTGAACATTATCCAGTTATAAAATCGGCTGAAAAATTCTTAGAAAAAATTTTTTATTAAAATGATTGAAA
>JAFUBV010000275.1 GCA_017460025.1 Methanobrevibacter sp.
ATATTACTGATGAGCTTAATGAAGCATTTGAATTTGTTTCTGCTACTCGTGGAGGTACTAACAGTTCTAATTTAGTTACCTGGACTATTGACAAATTGGATGTGGGTCAACCTGTATCCGTTGAAGTTGTTGTACGTGTGCTTAAAGTAGGTAATTTCACAAACACAGCATTTGTCAACTCTACTGAAAACAAAACTAAAACTAATGGAACTAGTGATAATGTTACTGTTAGTCCGTTTGTTAATTTGACTGTTAATAAGGCTGTTAATGTGACTGTTGATGATGTTGTTCTTGTTGGTGATAAGCTTAAGTATACTATTATTGTGAAAAATAATGGTTTGTCTGTTGCTACTGATGTTGATGTGGTTGATGTGGTTGACAGTGGTCTTGTTGAGGTTATTGCTGGTGAGTCTAGTTCTGGTTATGGTAGTGTTGTTGCTAATGGTTGGAGGGTTGATTCTCTTGCTGTTGGTGCGTCTGAGACTTTTATTTTGGTTGTTAAAGTTGTTGATGCTGGCACTATTGTGAATACTGTTGTTGTTAATAGTAGTGAGAATAAGACTCCTGTTACTAATAAGTCTATTGATGTGGATGCTGATCCGTTTGTTAAATTAACAATTAGTAAAGTTGCTAATGTTACTAGTGCTGTTGTAGGAGACAATATTAAATTTACTATTACTGTTGAGAATAGTGGTTTGTCTGATGCTACTGGTGTTAATGTTTGGGATATTCTGCCTGAAACTGTGAGGTATGTTTCTGGTGCGGATAGTTATGATGTTGATTCACGTAATGCTTCTTGGACTATTGCTAGTATTGCTGCGGGTCATTCTGAAGAGGTTGTTCTTGTTGTGAATGTTACTGCTGCTGGTAATTTGTCTAATACTGCGTTTGCGAATAGTAGTGAGAATGGTACTGTTGTTAATAAAACCAGTGATAATGTTACAGTTATTCCTAATGTTGAATTGGTTGTAACAAAATCCGTTGATGTAACTTCAGTTAAAGTTGGTGATAAGGTCACTTTCACAATTACTGTGGCTAACAACGGTAAATCCGATGCTATTAATGTATTGATTTATGATATTCTTGATTCTGAATTCATATATGTTTCAGGTGGTAGTTATGATGCTGATACACGCAATGTAACTTGGATTATTCCTACAATAGCTGCAGGAAAATCAGCAAATAGGACTGTTGTCGTTACAGTCAAATCTGAAGGTAATTACTCAAATATTGCATTTGCAAATTCTGATGAGAATAAGACTTTAGTAAACGGTTCCAGTGAAAATGTAACTGTCAATCCTAATGTTGGATTAGTTGTTATTAAAACCGCTAGTGTTAGTGAAGTTAAAGTTGGTGAAAATATTACTTTCACTATTACTGTCCTCAATAACGGTGAATCTGATGCTACAAATGTCGTTATCAGTGATATTTTAAATAATGCATTTGAATGGAAAGCCGGTGGTAATTATGATCGTGATACACGCAATGTAACTTGGACTATCTTAAATATTCCAAAACATGATTCTGCAAGTGTCACTGTTGTAGTAACTGCATTAACTGTGGGAAATTTCACTAATGTTGCTTCTGTTTTCTCTGATGAAAACAAAACTCCACTAAATGATTCAACTGATAATATAACTATCAGTCCTGATGTCAGATTAAGCATGATCAAAGTTGCTGGCAGTGATGTTGTCAAAGTTGGTGAAAATGTTACTTTCACTATTACTGTGACTAATAACGGTAAATCCAATGCAACAAATGTTGTTATTTACGATATTCTCTCCGATGCATTTGAATATGCTTCCGGTGCGGATAATTATGATAAAGATTCACGCAATGCTACTTGGACTATCACAAATATTGCTGCAGGAAACTCTACAAGTGTTACTCTAATATTAACTGCTAAATTAGCAGGTAATTACAGCAATATCGCATTTGTCAGTTCCAATGAAAACAAGACTCCAACTAACGCTTCCAGTGATAATATTACTGTCAATCCTGATGTAAGATTAAGTATGACAAAATCATCTGATGTAACTTCAGTCATTGTTGGAAATAATGTTACTTTCACTATTGTTGTGACTAATAACGGTAAATCCAATGCTACGAATGTTATTGTTTCAGATGTTTTAAATGAGGCATTCTTATGGAAATCTGGTGGTAATTATGATGAAGCTTCACGTAATGTGACTTGGACTATCAGCAATATTGCTTCAGGCAAATCTGCAACTGTAACTCTTGTTGTTACTGCAATGACTGCAGGTAATTATTCTAATGTTGCATTTGTCAATTCTGATGAGAACAAGACTAAAGTCAATGCTTCAAGTGAAAATGTTACAATTATTCCAAAT
>JAFUBV010000276.1 GCA_017460025.1 Methanobrevibacter sp.
CTATTGTATTTAGTAAAATTTAATAATTAATTTTTATTGATATGTTCTAAACTCGCACAATATTACTTTATTGGAGCAATATTGCTTTTAAAAATTAATTAAACTTAAATAAGATATAATTAATATTTTATTGTGCATACATTTTGTGTGCATTAAATTGGCTCCTTGACAATCTATTGAGGTTAATTCATGTTGTGTGTCATTTTAAAATCAATATTTATCTTTTTGATGCAATCTTAATTGAATGTCATAATCTATCACAAGGTATGGGGGATAACATGTCATTGCTTGAGTTATATATCAAGTTACAGGCAGTCATAGATTTGACTTTGGTCTTTGACATGATTGTGTGTCTTGTTATCATGTGTATTTTCACATGATTTTAACTTGAGTTATTTGTTATTTCTCTGTTGGAGATAAACAATTGTTAGAAAGCTTTTTAAATAAAGAATAACCCATATTCTTTAGGGGGTCAGTTTTCTTTCTAGCAGTACACTCCCCAATAATTAAATTTAAATATTGTTAATTATAATAAAAATAATTAGAGAATTTGATTCTCCATACATTGTGAAAATTATAATCGATGTCTAATGGGTGATTTGCACTTTTGTGTAATTCAGGCATTGATTATTTTTTTAACTCTTTTTATATTAATCATCATAAATGTTTATAAATTTTTAAATCATATCTATACTCATGGAAATTTACTATATTTTAGATGCATCAGCATTCATCAATGGCTTTAAACCAACATCAAAATATAACTATACTGTTCCTGAAATCACTGCTGAAATTAAGGATTTCGAATCCCGACTTGCCTATGACAGTGCAGTGGATGACGGAATTCTAATCGTTCAGGACGTAACAAAAGAATATTTGGATAAAACAGACGAGTCAATTTCAAAATCAGGGGATGTCTTAAGACTGTCCGTGCCTGATAAAAAGATAATATCTCTTGCACTCATGCTTCAGGATGAAGGAAAATCCGTCAAGGTAATCAGTGATGATTACACTATCCAGAATACCTTAAAAATAATGAATATTCCTTATTCAGGCATCATAACGGAAGGAATTAAGGAAATCTACAACTGGAAGAAAATTTGCAAAGGGTGCAAAAAGGAGTTTGGCGAGGATTATCCTTTTGATGACTGTGATGTTTGCGGATCTGAAATATTCAAAAAAAGAATCAGGGTGGCTAAATGAATATTGGAATTGTGGTTCACGGCCCAAACATCATAGACTCAAGCTACGCATTAAAGCTTATTAACCTAATCAAAGAATACGGGGAAGTTTCCGTAAGGCTGGGCGGAACAATGGGAAGAACTGCCGTAATTGACAAATCCCTGGAGGATATCATTGACATTTCAAGAAAGCTTGTTCCAAGCGATTCGCTTAAGATATTTCATGATGATAAAGTGGATGTCATCTTTCTTCTGAATTATGGAAAATCATCCACTACAGGCCAGGTTTTCGGATATAAGGTTTACAGTCACTATAAAAACAAGATTTCTCAAAATACTATTCCCATAATTCAGATTGAACGGCCGGGGGAGGCTGACGGCAGCGTCATTAACTGGTCAGTTAAAAGCGATTTGGCCAAAGAGTTTGCAGATAATCTGAATTTAAATATGGTAACGCCTGAAGAAATCTATGAAAATCACATCAAAGATGATGAAAAAAGCCAGACCAGACGTACAATTCATGGGGTAAGCCCAGGCGAAAACATTATGGTCAACAGTGTTGTCATTGGAAAATCCACATCAGATAAGTTAACACTAGTCTCAAAGGACAATCATATCACAGAAATCATCGGCGGTGAGATAAAGCCTCATGGCGTTGAAAAACTAGGTCGTGTCAATTTAAATGAAGCCATCGTAAAGACAGGTCTTTTAAGAAAGGCCAAGGTAACTCCACGAGTGCTTGACAACACAAAATCAGAAAGCTTCAGGGTGGCTTTCCTTGATCATGCCGGCGAGGACGTCTATCAGTTCAGGGATTCTTCACTGGTCATAACAATAGGGGACGACACAACGCTGATTTCATCAGACATTTTATACAGGTTCAACATTCCAATCATAGGAATTACTGATGGGGATCTGGATAAGGTTGTTGAAGAAGGTTTTAAATCAAAAAATTCGGTTATTTTTGAAGTTGAAAGCGGAAATGATGATATTATAGGAAATCTGATTCAAAATGAACTGTTCAATGATGAAAAAATATCCGAGAATTTCAACTCAATCGATGAGGTTGAAAGCAAAATTATCGAAATCATAAATAATAGAAATATTAAATATACAATTAATAAGATTTAAGGATGTGGGGTTTATTTTAGACTTTGAAAAACTAATTAATGAAGTGCAGGAATTTGAAGGGGTTTCACGTAAAAGCTCCATTGATAATGTTGTTAATCTTTTAAGTGACGCTTATAATGTTTCAGGTGATGTAATAATTGACATCGGTGATGACGCATCTGCAATTGATATCGGTAACAATCAGGTCATTCTCGTGGCTGCCGATGGAATATGGGGTCAGATCATGAATGTCAATCCCTATTGGGCAGGATACTGTTCAGTTCTTGTCAATGTCAATGACATTGCTGCTATGGGAGGAAAACCTTTGGCAATGGTCAATATAATGTCAATCAATAATGACGATATTTATGAGGATTTGCTGACAGGAATCAAGGACGGATGTCTCAAGTTCGGAGTTCCGATGGTTGGAGGACACTTGCATCCTGATGCCGAATGTGACTCTTTAGGTGTGGCAATCGTCGGTATTGCACAGAAAGATAAGATAATCACCAGTTTTGGAGCTGAAGTGGGCGATAAGGTTATCGTAGCTATCGATTTGGACGGCAAGCCTCATGAAATGTTTGCACTTAACTGGGATACCACATATGACAAGGATGCCCAGCTTGTGCAGGACCAGATTACAGCAGTCCAGTATCTTGCAGAGCATGACTATATCAAGTCAGGTAAGGACATTTCAAACCCTGGAATTCTTGGAACTCTTGAAATGCTTCTCGAAACCTCAGGAAAAGGTGCTGATGTCAATCTTGAAGACATTCCTAAAAATGAGAACATGCCATGGAATGACTGGCTTAAATCATATCCTGGTTCAGGTTTTGTATTCACTGCATCTGAAGATAAATGTGAATATATAAAAAAGTATCTGGCAGAATATTCCATTGAAGCGGATGTTGTCGGTGAAGTGACTTGTGAAAAAGTGTTGAATGTTACATATAAAGGCCAGACAATTGAAGTGTTCAATCAAAACAAAAATCCTGTTTTCAAATTATAACTGGATTTTTTATTTTTTTTAAAAATAGTGTAATTAATGTCTTATTGCAGTAAAACTGCAATAACCCCAAGACATTAATATTTTTATCCCTTTAAGAGGCTTATTAGAATAATCCTCTAATTACTTATATATTAGCTATTATATTTAAATTTAATTATTTTTCATGAGGATAAATGAATGTGTTCTTCTAGTGAAAAAAGCCTCATGAAACTGGGGTAGTTTACTAAAACACCTCATTGAAATTGATTTTTTCATTTATCCTGGAAGTAAAACATTACTTATTATATTTCAATAATATGGATATTAACTGTCTTATTAATGTAACTATATTAAAACAATATGTTACAACTATGAAGATAATTAACTCCATTGTTTCACCTCCAAAAAGGGGATAAAAAAGTGTTGAAAAAGTCATCTTAACAAAAAAATAGTATTTTTCATTAATCATTTTAACTTTCTCTAACATTATTTGGGCTTTTATGGGAAAATTTTTTGTTAAATTAGTATTTAAAGCTTGTTGAGCTCACAGATAAATATTGTTCTCACAAAAACATGATATATAACATTTATTGTTTATTAGTTGATAGTGTTAAAAGAAATGTTAAATCATGTCATAAGTAAATCTTTTTTATATTTTAGAAATTTCAAAATCAAATAAGTAACTATTTTAATGTTAAAAAATAAAGTTAACACATTAAACAATTATTAGGAGATTGTATGTTAATTAAAGTTAATGGCAAAGAGATTGATGTAGCAGAGGGTTCTACAATTCAGGACGTAATTGATGAAACCAATGCTCCATATACTCCTGGTAGTATTATTTGTCTAATTAAAGGTAAAAAAGAACTGGAAAAGAATATCACTAAGTATAAAATTAAAACTACAAAAGGTTCTATTATTATTGAATTAGTCGAAGAGGAAGAGGCAAAACCAATCATTGATGTGTGGAAAAATCAGTATGAGGAATTTGCTGACTTGTCCGTTCGCTGGTCTACTTCCACAGAAGTGGCAATCGGGCCTGTTGTAACAGATTTGGAACCTACTTCAGATGAATTCAAGTATTATGACGGTGATGTGGTTTTAAGTTTATCTAGTTTTAGTAATGAGTCCACTCACTTGATTCTTCTTAAGGAAAACACTACTAATGTATACAGTGTACCTCCATTCAACAAAGGTATTTTTGCACATGTCATTGGTGGTAAAAAGACTTTAAATGAATTGACTGATGATGATGTGGTAACTTCTATCGAACCTATTATTGAAAGAAGCACAACTACAGACAGTGCATCCATTTCCGATTTAAGCACGGTACTGGAAGAGGGAAATGAAATATTTACCTACATTGCTTTTGAAATCGATGATAAATCACCAATCTGTGTAGAGCATTTGTTTTCAATAATTAAGGATAATAGAATTAAAGTTAATTTCGACTCAAATTCTTTTGTAGGATTTTATGAATTGGAGGGCATTGACAAGCCTAAAGAAGATACTACTCAGAGAGTCAGAGGTACTATTACTATTAGAAATGAAGGTAGTGGCGTAGGCAGGATGTACATTTATCGTGAAAACAGGGTTTTAACACCAAATCACACCACTGTCGGTAAAATCACTGCCGGAATGGAAATTATTGACATTGCTAAAAAAGATGATTTCATAACTGTTAAATCTGAACAGCAAAGATTACTTTTACTTGGTAAATCACAGGCGGACGCCAGTACGATATTGGCCGAAGCTGGTGTTGAACATATACGTGAAGGCGTTGACGGTGATGAAGGATTGATTGTTGAGCAATCTCCTAAACACACAATTGACATCATAAATGAAGGAAAAGTTGTAACAAAAGCAATCAATCCAAATGAATTATGTGAAATCGAATTTGTTGATAATGCTCCAAGATCAGTCAAATACTTTAAGTTGATTTCTGGTCTTTTAGAAAACCCTGTCGGTAAGATTAAAATTCACTTTGCAGTGCCTGGAATGCACATAACCATTTTTGAAGGAGACAAAAAACTGGCCAAAGGTCTTGTTCCGGAAAACACTCCTGATGATATAGTTAATGAATGTGAGATTGGTATTACAAACATGGCTTCAAACTCCGTCGGTTTGATAGGTGTCAGATTTGAGCCTAATAGTGAATTCGGTCCTACTGCAGAATCATTTGAAGCAACAAATATTATCGGTAAGATGGTTAAGAATACTGAAGGTTTAGAAGATTTAAAAGAAGGAGTTGTAGTGTATGTCAGAGAATCTATGTCCTAAAGTTACAATGAGTAGTGAAGATTGGGATCCAGAAGTAATTACTCGTATGATTATTCTCGGACCGGGAGCTCGTGTAAGTGAAAGTCAAATTGTTGGTGAATTCCACATGTTAGGTCTTCCTTTAACAATCAAAAACACTTGTTACGGATCTATGATCAGTGGAAAAAAGGATGATGTCCTAAAGGCAATTGAAGAAATCAGAAAACTTGATCCTGCACATATATTCACTAAAGAAAGAGGTTTTGCTCCGGGTGACCCTAGAAGATGCAGGGGTCATAGATTCGGACCTAGGGAAGGATTCCATCAGATGGAAAAAGAATATACAATTCTCGGTTATGTTGCTGAAGCTTTAGAAAACCCTAAAGAGGTAACTATTGAAGAGAAAAAACCGGTTAAAGTTGATGATTTTAAAGAAATTATGAATGAATGTTTAGAAAACAATAAAAAATAGGTGAAAATATGGTGAAAGTAGCTATTTATCCTCCAAATTCATTAATCTTAGCAGATTTAATTGAAAGGAAAGGTCATACTCCTTTAGTTCTTCAAAAACAAATTAGACAAAAAATTAAAGATCCGGAGATTGATTCTCCACCAATGAACATAACAGAAGAAGACCCAATTAAAGGTCTTAAATATGCGGCTATCGAGGTTCCGTCAGGAGTCCGTGGAAGAATGTCCATTATCGGACCATTGATAGATGAAGCTGAAGCTGCAATTATTGTTGATGGCGCACCATTCGGTTTCGGCTGTATCGGATGTGCAAGAACAAATGAATTATCAATATTCTTACTTAGAAATCGTGATATTCCAGTATTGGAAGTAACTTATCCTACAAATCAGGATGAAACTTATCTCATGGTAAATGAAATAAATGATTTCATTGATTCACTTGAAGAAAAATCAGAGGAGGAATAGATATGGTTAAAATTGCTTTAGTTTCATGCGGAACTGAATATAGTGGAATTCAAAAGGAAATTGAAAAAGCAGCTAACAAATTTGGTGCAGAAATTATTCTTCCAGAAATTGATTTAGATTATATTGATGAAGCTTATGAAAAATTTGGTTTTTCTGCTCAAAGTTCAAGTTTAAAATTAATGATTGCAAGAGCTATGGCTATTGTGGAAGGCAAATCCAAACCTGATGCAGTATTCATCGCTACTTGTTTCAGATGTGCTGAAGCGGCACTTGTAAGAAATGAAGTAAGACGTTTCATTCAAAACAATACTCGTATACCTGTAGTTACATATTCATTCACTGAAAGAACAAAAGCTGATGAACTGTTCATCCGTATGGAAGCATTGGCTACTACTGTAACCCGTAGAAGCATTCTTGCCCGTGAAAAACAGGAAGGCCTTACTCTTGGTTTGGATTCAGGTTCAACCACTACAAAAGCAGTGTTGATGGAAAACAATAAGGTTATAGGAACCGGTTGGACTTCAACCAAAGACATCATTGAATCTGCAAAAACTGCGGCTGCAGAAGCATTCGGCCAGACAGATTATGACTGGGATGATTTGGACGGAATCGGAACTACCGGATATGGTAGGTTCACAATGGGTCAGGAATTTGGCGCAGAACTTATTCAGGAAGAATTGTCTGTAAATGCAAAAGGTGCAGTATACTTAGCTGATTGTCAAAAAGGAGAAGCTACCGTATTGGATATCGGTGGTATGGACAACAAGGTAATTACAGTTAACAACGGTATTCCTGATAACTTTACTATGGGTGGTATCTGTGCAGGTGCATCCGGAAGATTTTTAGACATGACATCACGCAGATTGGATGTTGACATTACAGAACTCGGTCCTTTGGCTGTACAAGGGGACTGGAGAAAAGCAATGTTGAATTCATACTGTATCGTATTCGGTATTCAGGACCTCGTTACCACTCTTGCAGCAGGTGGATCTAAAGCAGATGTTGCTGCGGCTGCATGTCACTCAGTATCCGAACAGGTTTACGAACAGCAGCTTCAGGAAATTGATATCCGTGAACCTTTGATACAGGTAGGTGGAACAAGTTTGATTTCAGGTCTTGTTGAAGCTGTAAGTGAAACTTTAGGTGGAATTGAAGTTATTGTCCCTGAATATTCCCAGCACATCGGTGCTGTAGGTGCAGCTCTTCTTGTATCTGGAATGGGACACAGGCAGGATAACAAATAAAGAGTTGGTTTGATGTTAGTTGAATGCTATGATAAGAAAGGTGCGGAAGTCTATGAAATCATCATAAAACAGATCTTTCAGGATTTGGTTTTAGGTGCTGCGGTAGATGATTTGAAGGCTTTTGTTAATCCTGATGATCCTGTATTTATATTAGCTATTAAAATGAAAAAAACTTCCACAGTCATTGAATTTAAGGATATTGCTAATTTCACTTATGATAAAGAAAATGACGTTACCCACATCTTTGTTGAAGACGAAAACTACCTTCCAAACATCCTGAAAAGATTATGGATGAAATTTTCAAGAGAGGAAATCTATCAGCCAACCAGATACAATATTGACCTTGACGGCAATCAGATGGATTTGGAAACTTTGGTTATTGATGACCCTCATTCCAATCTTCAAAGAAGAATTTATGATGCAATTTTCAGGATTTTGCCTGAAGGCTTTAAAATAATCAAAGATGTTTCCACTAAAGACATCGTTGCTGTTGTAGCTACTGACGAGCTAATTATGGATTCTTGGATTGAAAAAGCTAATGAATATATAGCTGAATTGAACAAGGGAATGTAGAAAACTTTATATAACCCTTGTTATATAATTACTATAAATAAATAGGAGAGAAGTGGTTTTTATGAGCGAACATAAAGGTTCAAGATTTGCACATATAACTAAAGCACATCCTTGCTTTAATGAAAAAATGCATGATAAAGTTGGTAGAGCTCATGTGCCAGTTGCACCAAAGTGTAATATATTCTGTAACTTCTGTACTAGGGATATTAACAACGAAGAAGACAGACCTGGTGTAACTAGTTGTATAATGAAACCTGACGATGCAATTGCTCACATTGATGATGTGACTGCAGATGGTCCAATTTCAGTTGTTGGAGTTGCAGGTCCAGGTGATTCACTTGCAAATGAAGAGACATTCGAGTTCTTTGAAAAAATGGCTGAAAAACATCCTGATTTAATTAAATGTATGAGTACTAATGGGCTTTTACTTCCAAAATATGCAGACAGACTTGCTGAGCTTGGAGTAAATTCAGTTACCGTAACAATCAATGTAATCGATCCTGATATTGCAGTTGACATTTATTCATTCATCAAATATGAAGGAAAAATCTACAAGGATTATGATGCTGTAAATATTTTAATCAAGAATCAATTGGATGGTGTTGAAAAGGCAGCAGCCAATGGAATGGTTGTTAAGGTAAACTCAGTATTGATTCCGGGATTAAACGACGAACATATTGTTGAAATTGCAAAAGAAGTTAAAGAACGTGGAGCTTCTTTAATGAATATTTTACCATTAATTCCATTAGGTAAAATGAAACATTATTCACGTCCTGACTGTTCAACAATGGAAAATGTTCGTGAGCAAGTGGAAGAAATTATACCAGTATTCAGAGCATGTACCCAATGCAGAGCAGATGCTTACGGAATCCCTGGTAAGAAAAGCGAAGATCATCATTTAGGAATGACTCCTCAAAGTCATTACTAAATCTATTTTTATTTTTAATTTTTCATAAAGAATTGTATATAGTTTACATTAAACTATCTTTTTAATTAACTCGTTTTTTAATATTATTTGTTTTCAGAAATTATATATAAAAAAAGTTAAAGGATATGTAGATAATCTTAACAAAAAAAGTTAAATTAATAATTACTCTTCAAGTAATATTATATTCTCAGGATTTATTTTCAAATATTCTGGAATAACGAATTTATGTTCATAGATGAGCTTTTCACGTTTCCACCATAAACCGTTTTCTAAAGTTATTTCCCATTCAAAAGGCATTTCAAGTTTTGTTGCATTTTTTGTATCCATCACATTAACATCATCTTTTTCAGCTGGAGAAAAATCATGTGCCCTTATTCCTATGTGGGTGATATTTGGCGTGATTTTTTTAGATACTTCAAAAGTAATTCCCCAATCTAGGGATTTGACATGATAATCATCAACAATTTCTATTTTGGAAATATTTTTACATCCTGTAAGTCTTGCAACCTGAACTTTTTTTGGATTTTCAAATATTTCATAGGTTTCTCCTTTTGCTATGATTTTCCCTTCATCCAATATGATGATTTCATCACAGAACTGGAATGCTTCATCACGGTCATGAGTAACTAAAATGGAAAATCCATCAAAATCTTTTAGTAAATTAACAAGTTCAATACGTAACTGTTCTTTCAGGTAAGTATCCATTGCACTAAATGGTTCATCAAGCAATATGACATCAGGACTATAAGCCAATATACGTGCTAAAGCCACTCTTTGCTGCTGGCCTCCTGATAATTGTCTAGGGTATCTTTTTTCCAATCCATTCAAATGAAAACGTTTAATCAAATCACTTACGATTTTAGGGTCATGATTTTTAGGCAATCCTATCGCAACGTTTTCTTCAACAGTCATGTTTGGGAATAAGGCATAATTTTGAAATAAATAACCAACATTTCTTTTTTGAGGTTTTAAATTAATTTTGTTGTCAGAATCGAAATAAGTATTTTCTTCATTTGTTGTTAAGCTTACAAGACCTTCATCCGGATCTACAATACCCGCAATAGATTTCAAGGTCATACTTTTACCGCAACCAGAAGGGCCAAGAATACCTAAGCACGGTTTTTCCAATTCAAAATCAACATTTAAATCAAATTCCTTAAGTTTCTTTTGGATATTTACCTTTAACAATTTATTGCTCATAATTCATTCCCCGTGACCTAAAAATAAGTTAATTAATAAACATTATGTTTCTATTACCATAAATACTAAATTATTTCCACTGTTTTTCCTTGCGTATAGAAACAAAATCCATAATAAAAATAACTATAAATGATATGATAACAATCACTATCACATAATTAAAAGCTTCCCCCATATTTCCTGCTGCTACTTCAGAATAAACAGCCATCGGGAGAGTTCTGGTCTGTCCAGCAATATTACCTGCAAGCATAGCTGTAGCACCGAATTCGCCTAGACCTCTAGCAAAAGCAAGAATTCCACCGCTGATAATTCCAGGCAATGCATTTGCAAATAATATTTTCCAAAAAATGTTCCATTCAGACATACCTAATGTACGTCCTGCATCCAATAAGTTGGAATCAACCTGTTCGTATGCGCCCCTTGCGGAACGATACATTAAGGGAAAAGACATGACAACTGCAGCAATAACAGTTGCGGGCCATGAAAATGCTATTTTCACAGCAAAAAATTCTAGAAAAAAGCTTCCTATTGGTCCTCTAACACCAAAAGTGTACAATAAAAAGAATCCCACTACTGTAGGGGGCAATACTAGAGGAAGTGTAAAAATTCCGTCAAGCACTATTTTAATTGTATCATTTTTAAGTTTGATGAGTCCCCAAGCAACTATCAATCCTAAAAAGAATGTTATAAATATTGATAAACTTGCTGTTTTCATTGATATGAAAATAGGGGACCAATCCATCATGTCTTTTTTTCTCCTTAAATTATTATATTAATTATTTTCATGAATAATATGATATAAATTTATTCATGAATACTGAAACCGTATTCTACAAATACATCTTTAGCTTCTTGGGTTTGTAAGAAGTCAAGGAATGCTTGTGCAGCTTCAGTGTTATTGGAATCTTTGAGCATAGCTACTGGGTAAATAACTGAAGTGTTTAAAGATCCTTCAGGAGCTTCACAGACGA
>JAFUBV010000277.1 GCA_017460025.1 Methanobrevibacter sp.
GCAAAGATTAAATGAACTCATTAATGAAATTAATGCATACAATCAACAAGCAGAATTGGTTCGCCAACAAATCGAGTTGATTCAGGCTTCAATCGCTGAAGTTGATGCATTATCCAACACTTTGGATGACTTGAACGGTGAAAAATCTGTTGAGGCTTTTGTACCTGTGGGTGCTGGTTCTTTCATTAAAGGGGAACTTAAAGACACTGATGAAATTATTATAAGTATTGGTGCAGGATACGCTATCAAAAAAGATGCTGAAGGCGCTAAAGTGATTATAGCTGGGCAGAAAAAAGATTTAGAAGATAGTATGGATAAAATGTTAGCTAATTTACAGCAAATTACTGATATTTTAGCAAACCTTCAAGGTCAGGCTCAACAAATCCAGGCTGCAGCTCAAGGCGGCGTAACCGGTTATTAATTACTTATAACTTTTTTTCTTTTTTTATTTATTTCAATAGTAATATATTTTTATCATAATGCATATGCCATTACTTATAACTTTTTTTCTTTTTTTATTTTAATAGTAATATATTTTTATCATAATGTATAAACCTTACTAATGAGGTGTTTATAATTTACATAAATTCAAAACTTTTTATTTTTATAACATTAATTATTTTACTTTTAAGCTTATCTTCCGTTTCAGCGGACGATTCATTCAATGATACAACAATTGATGATATAGTGCTTGCTGACGGCAGTCCAAGTGATGTCATCGGGGATGATACTGCCGAAGATAGTTTGATTAACTTAAGTGAGTGCAGTTCAGTTGTGCTTCATGTAAGTGACAGCGAAAGCGTAATTTCAGTTAGGCGTGATGCTACAGATTCAGCAAACATCTTCATTGAAAATGGTATGTGGGGAGATATTGAATTCGTAAAACAATATAAGACTTCCTACGGTTATTTTTCTCATGCAATTGTCACTTCTAACGGATGGGTTATAGGAAACGGCGGAGTGACTGACGGAAATGAATTCGGACGAATTGAAAGCATTGCATGCGAAATGGTCATCAACAATCAAATTTCAAATGATGGCCTTTCCAGAGTATACCGCATCATATCCAGATATTCATTAGGCCATTTTGTAATCAAGGCTCCTGACGGAACATATGGTGTGGTATTCCCTAATTTATATCATGTTTCAAAATTGGAACCTGGCCAATATTTGGTTTGTCCTAATGTTTATTCAAAATCTCAGAAAGGAACATATGACAGCAGTCTAAATCCTGTTGATGCCGCCATTAGAATTACTTACACAGATTCATATGGTGTTAATAGAAGGAATATACAGACTTATCATTGGAAACTGACCACTTCTTCAAACGGATTATCATATAGTGTTGATACATACACTTCAAATGATAATGGTGCTGGCGTAGGCCGTTCAACAGCTTCATTAAAAGATAATGTCTATTATTTTGGAACATTTTATTCCAAAAACTCAATTCCATTGACTCCGAATAAAATGTATCTGGGAACTCATGTATTTGAAAAGACTAGTGTTGATATTTTTAAATTATTGACTCCAGTCAGTCCTGTTCTCGTTGGGCAAGACATTGATTTAAAATATCAGGTTAATTATATCAAAAGCAGCAGTCCTGTTGTAATATTCACCATTTCTAAGGATTTTGGATTTAATTCAGCATCATTATCAAAGGGAACTTATACTTATGATGCTACAACCAATGGATTGGTGTGGTATCTAAACAACTGTGATGATAAAAATTACATTTCCCTGTCACTTAAGGCGCTCAAGTCAGGAAAGTCTGAAATGGTGTATTCATTAAACAACAATTTCGTAAATAGGAATAAGCTTTATGCCAATGATTATGGTGCAGTGATATCTTCAAATAATATGGAAAAATATGCCAAAGGTCCTGAAAGATTTTCTGTTCATTTAAAGGATATCCATAACAATCCTATTTGTTGTCAATCTGTCATTGTTGGGATAAATGGTGTTGACTATGCAAGAACCACTGACGATAACGGGGAAACTTCAATTGCCATAAATCTAAATCCCGGCAATTATAATGTAACTGCAAGGTATAATGGGCATTTCGGAGCAAATTCCACCGCTTCACGCATTAAAGTATTGAGTACTATTGAAGGTAAGGATATGGTCAAGATGTTTAGGAATGATACGCAATACAGCGCTTCATTCAAGGATACTTCTGGAAATCCGTTAACTTTCAAAAGCATAATGTTTAATATCAATGGAGTATTCTATACAAGAACTACGGACAGCAGCGGAAAGGCCACATTAAACATTAATCTTAACCCTGGCACTTATATCATAACATGCATGGATCCTAATGGAGTCGAATCAAGCAACATCATTAAGGTATTGCCTACTCTGGTCGATGGCCATAACCTGATAAAGTATTACAGAAATGATTCTGTCTATTCCATCAGGGCATTGGATGGTCATGGAAATCCCGTAGCCAATGAAAACGTAACATTTAACATAAATGGCGTATTCTATACCAGAACCACCAATTCTTCAGGTTATGCAAATCTCAACATCAGGCTCCAGCCTGGCGAATACATTGTCACGGCACAGTACAGGGATTTCATGCATTCCAATATCGTAAAGGTTCTTCCGACATTATTTGCAAACGATACGGTCAGCTATTCCAATCATAGCAATTTCTCTGTTAAGCTAATCGACGGTCAGGGTAATGCATATTATAACCGAAGCATAGAATTTAATATTAATGGAGTAATATATAATAACACAACAGATGAAAATGGTATTGCTAAGTTGTATGCTAATTTACCTGAGGGGGAGTATATTGTAACTTCGTCCTATGATGAGTTCAGCATTTCAACTAAGGTTCAAGTCTACAGCAGGGAGGTTTTATAATTAGGAAATTCGTACTTTTTTCTTTAATGATGGTCTTGTTTTTAAGCATGGGCTGTGTCTGTGCTGAAGAAAATATTACTGTATTGGAAGATGTAAATATTGATGCAAATGATGTGTCAATGTATTATAAAAACGGAACACGTCTAAATGTGGATTTACATGATTCAGAAAGTGCCCCTTTAGATAATCAAAGTCTGATTATTGCTATCAACGGCATGAATTATACAAAAACCACAGACAGTGAGGGCAAAACGTCAATAGCTATTAATCTGATTCCTGGAAAATATCTCTCCAGCATCTACTTTTTGGGAAGCGACAAATACGCGCCCTCTCAAAAAACGGTAAATGTCACTATATTGCCTACAATTTCAGGAAGCGACCTGGTCAAGTATTGTAGAAATGATTCACAATATGATGCCGCATTTCTTGACGGGTCAGGTGATCCTTTGGATTTCACAAACATAACTTTCAATATTAACGGAGTGTTCTATAATCGCCAGACTGATCAAAACGGTGTTGCCCGTTTAAACATAAATCTGAATCCCGGCGACTATATCATCACGGCATATAATCCTAATGACGGTTTTTCCCATTCCAATAATATAAAGGTGCTCCCGACAATAAACGGATCTGATCTGGTTAAAATTTATAGGGATTCACATCAGTACTGGGCCACATTCAGGGACAAGCAGGGAAATCCTTTAAAGTTCCATGATGTGGAATTCAATGTTAATGGTGTGTTCTACACCCGTGAAACTGATAAATATGGAAATGCCAAGCTCAACATCAATTTAAATCCGGGCAGTTACATCATTACAGCCCGCAATCCGATAAACGATGAGTTATCATCCAATAACATTCTTGTTTATCTGAATTCCGAAACTAAACTGACAGCGCAAAATAAGGTATTCAAGTTAAATGACGATGACACAATAAAGGCAACACTGACCAACAGGCTGAATTATGGTGTTTCAGGCGAAAAAGTCCGCCTGAAAATTGCCGATAAAACTTATTCCGCACTGACAGATGAAAATGGTGTTGCAAGCTTTTATCTGAATTTGCCACAGGGTAATTACTCATTGAAATTCACTCATGAAGCCAATTCAGTTTATGGCGCTTCATCTGCAAGTTCCACAGTGGAAATCTATGATGGAACAAAAGTGAATATTAAGGCATCCGATGATATTGTTGTCAATGGAACATATAAGGCAAGATTATATGATGAGAATAACAGGGCATTTTCCAATCAGCCCCTTTACTTGAAAGTCGGTTCTGATGTCTATTCAGCTATAACTGATAAAAATGGTGTAGCCACTTTTGACATAAGCAGTGATGAAGGAGTCTATTCATCCTATGTTTTCTATAATGGTACAGGATATAAGTTTACAAGAAAACTGGTTGAAATAATAGTGACTGAAAGCACTCAAACCAAGCTTGTCCCGTACACGTCCAGACTTACAGAAGGCAGAGGCGAAAAATTCAATGTTTATCTTTCAGCAGGAAATGTCAAATTGCCTAACAGGGATGTATTGATTGAAATCAATGGCGTTAATTATACAAGAACAACGAATTCAGATGGTATTGCCGGATTAACGATCAATTTATTGGGAAATACTTATGAGGTAAAATATTACTTTTTAGGTGATGAAATATTTTCAAAATCCCAGGGTTCATCACTTCTCAGTGTAATTCCAAGAATCAATACCAAAATCAATGTCCTAACTTCAACATATTATAAGGATTACGGTCTTACTTTCAATCTTAAATTAGTGGGAGATAAGGCATTGTCAGGCAAGAACGTCGAAATGAGCATAGGTTCAAACAAATATTCACAAATCACTGATGCGGACGGCGTTGTGCACTTTAATCTTGATGATTTGGCTGATGGAAAATATAATGTGGCGTACTCATTTGCAGGCGATTATGATTATTCAACATTTTCAGCCACTTCCTCACTGGAAATAACCTCAAAACTTCCTTACGGATATGCATATTGGGTAAGGTATGGGGATATGAATAAGATAGGCTTGGATGTTCTTGCTTCACATGGAACAAAACATATCATATTGCATTCCTATGTATTCACTGCTTATGGTGAAAAAAATGTCATTCATTGGATTAAACAGGCAAATGACTATGGAATTAAAGTCCATATATGGATGCAGGTGGCCTACGATGGCGGATGGAGCCCATTGTCATATAGTGACGGATCATACAACTATAATCTGATCAATTCCAAAATAGATGAAGCCAAATATTATGCAGGGGTTCCTGGAGTAAGCGGCGTTCACTTTGACTATTTGAGATTCCCTGGAACAGCACACAATTATCCTAACGGTGCCGCTTCCATTAATTACTTTGTAAAAAATGCCGTATCTGCAATCAAGGCAATCAATCCGGATTGTATGGCATCTGCCGCAATAATGCCTGAACCGAGCAGCATGATTTATTATTACGGTCAGGATTACTCCACATTAAGCAGATACCTTGATTTCGTTGCTCCTATGGTCTATAAGGGAAATTACAATAGTGGCACATCATGGATAGGATCTGTCACGAAATGGTTCGTTGACAATTCAAAAGGTGCGCAGGTCTGGACAGGCCTTCAGGCTTATCGTTCAGACAATGACGTTACTCCATTGTCCGTTTCCGAGCTGACAAACGATGCTCAAACTGCATTGAATAATGGGGCTGAAGGTGTCGTGATGTTCAGATGGGGTGTTACAAAATTCATCAATTTTGAC
Source organism: Methanobrevibacter sp. (assembly GCA_017460025.1). Lineage (GTDB taxonomy): Archaea > Methanobacteriota > Methanobacteria > Methanobacteriales > Methanobacteriaceae > Methanocatella. Next base: position 5,613 of record JAFUBV010000277.1, read on the forward strand.
ACTTTGATAAGGAAGTAGTCATTAAAATTTTCATTTTTAAAATTAGTTATTAATTTAACTAATTTTCCTTTTTGTTATTTTTGTATTTTTGACATAATTTTTAAAATTATTGAAGCTATTTTTAATTTAATGGACTTTTAATTTTGTGATATGTATTGCTTTGAAATTTCTTTTAAATAATATAAAAAATATAAATATTCATAATTAAATTTTTAATAAAAAATAAATGGTTGGGTTAATTTTGTTTGA
>JAFUBV010000278.1 GCA_017460025.1 Methanobrevibacter sp.
AAATATTATCTCAAAAATTTCTTAACTATTATCTCAAAAATTTCTTAACTTAACAGGGTTGTCAAACTTCCACTAATTTTAAATTATTTGTAAGCCAAACATTAATACATAATAAAAATTTTGGTGGAATTTATGTTAGAAACTGATGTTTGTGGAGTTCGTTTCAGAAATCCTTTAATGTTGGCTGCAGGAATCATGGGAAGCACAGCTTCTTCCATGAATTGGATTTTAAAATCCGGAGCAGCAGGTGTTATTAGTAAATCCTTTTCTTTAAAGCCTCATCCTGGGTATAAAAATCCCACTACTGTCGGAGTTGATGGAGGAATTATTAACGCTATAGGTTTATCCAATCCCGGTGTTGATCACTTTAAAGAAGAGCTAAAACAAATCAATAGAGACAATAATGTTGTTATCGCATCAATTTATGGTGCTACTCCTGATGAATTTAGTACGTTGGTTGGTGAAGTTCAGGAATATGTCGACATGATTGAGTTAAACATTTCCTGTCCTCATGCTATGGAAGGTTATGGTGCTTCCATTGGTCAGGATTGTAATTTAAGCCACACTATCGTATCCGCTTCAAAGGATGCAAGTGACGTGCCGATAATAGCCAAATTAACTCCTAACGTTACCGACATAGTTGAAATTGCTAAGACCTGTGAAGATGCCGGAGCTGATGCGTTAAGTCTGATCAACACTTTGGGTCCGGGAATGAAAATCAATATTGATGTGGCCCGTCCTGTTTTATTCAATAAGTTTGGTGGAATGAGCGGTAAAGCAATCAAGCCAATTGCCATAAGTAACGTTTATTCCGTTTATGAGGCTGTCGATGTCCCGATTATTGGTGTCGGCGGTGTTTACACTTTTGAAGATGTTGTGGAATTCATTTTTGCAGGTGCAAGAGCAGTTCAGATAGGCACTGCAATCATGGATGAAGGTGTTGAAGTGTTCGCTAAAATCAACGCTGATTTGGAAGCGTTCATGAAACAAAAAGGTTATTCCTCCATCGATGAGATGGTTGGCCTTGCACATGGGGGTGACTAAAATGATTAATGCACCGCAGATTGTTGAAATCACTGAAATTATTGAAGAGACACCTACCATTAAAACTTTCAGGTTCAATACTGATATTGAAGCTAATCCCGGTGAATTTTTAATGGTATGGAACTTTTTTGATGAAAAGCCGATGTCCATATCCAACATTGGTGACGGTGAACTTTCAATCAGCGTTAAAAATATCGGAGAGTTCACAAGCCAGCTTCATGACTTGAATGTTGGTGATAAGATCGGTGTTCGGGGAAGTTATGGAAACGGATTCAGCACAGATTTTAACGGTAAAAAATTATTGGTTATAGGTGGTGGAGTTGGTATGGCACCAGTTACTGCATTAACTCATGATTTGGTTAAAAACAATGATGTTGATGTCTTGGTTGCAGCCACCACTAAGGATGAATTGCTGTTTTTGGATGATTTAAAAAACTGCGGAGCCAATGTTTTTCCATGCACTGACGATGGGTCATATGGATTTGAAGGATACGCTTCAGATTGTCTTGCAAGTTTACTTAAAGATAGCTCTTATGATTATGCATTTGTTTGTGGACCTGAGATAATGATGATAGGCATATATGATTTACTTGAAGATGCCAACATACCTGCCGATTATTCTCTTGAAAGATATATGAAATGTGCACTTGGTGTGTGCGGTCAGTGTTGTGTGGACAATACTGGATGGAGAATCTGTGTTGAAGGTCCGGTTTTTGATAATGAACAAATAAAACTGATTGATGAATTTGGAAAATACAGACGTGATGCATCAGGCGTAAGATATTAAACGTGATAAATATGGAAAAAGATTTAAAGGAGTATATCACTCCCCCTATAATGCTCATAATACTTTTGCTGGTAATTTCATTGATTTTCATATTTCCAGTTTTGAATATGATAATATTAGGGGCTATTCTGGCATATGGTATCAGGCCTATCGCCAAAAGAATCCGCTCAAAACTAAAGTTTGAATCGATTTCCATATTAATTTCAATGATTATAATTCTAATTCCATTAGTGCTTTTGATAGCTTATATCGTATTGGTAATATCCGGATTTTTAGCGGACTTTTTCATTTCCAATCCCAATTTGGACATTAACTCTGCATTAACACAAATATCATTATATATTCCACAAAATTCAATGTTTGATTTAAACAATCTTTCATCAACAATTGAGGATATTGTCAAATACATTGCCAATTATCTGGTTTCTAAATTAGGATCTGTTGCCAATATTACCTTGGATTTATTCATATTGGTATGTTCAGTTTATTATTTTGTTAAAGACGGGGACAAATTATATGATTTCATAAAATCATTTGTTCCTGAAAATCATATGGACTTTTTCAACAGCACTGTCGAATCAGTTGAGGACGTATTGAAAAGTATTTTCTACGGACACTTTTTAACATCCGTAATCATCGGAATCTTCGGAGCTATAGGTTATTCCATTTTAGGTTATCCTTATGGAATATTTTTAGGAGTCATAACCGGTATACTCCAGTTAATACCTATTTTCGGGCCATGGCCAATTTACTGGGCGTTGGCTATTATTGATGCAGTAAACGGAAATTATCCAAGAGTCATTGTCGTATTGCTTTTCGGATTTTTCCTGAGTTTGGTTGATATGTATATACGGCCGGCCATCTCATCACATCATGCAGATATTCATCCGCTGATTCTTTTGGTCGGATTTTTAGCAGGGCCATTGGTTTATGGTATTGTAGGTTTTATCGTCGGCCCATTAATACTTGGAATTACTTATGCTGTTCTGGATAGTTTTAGAAAAGAATTAAAGGAGTCTGAATAATGGAAAGGGAAGTTGTTATTTTAGATATTGACTATATATCATATGAAGATAAGCCTGTGGTGCGTTTATTTTCAAAGGATGGTGAAAAAAATGTTGTTCTGATAGATGATTCATTCACACCATACCTGTATGTATATAGTAATGACCCAGATGAATGCATGAAAGATTTGGATGAGTTATTGGATGATGTCATAATAGAAAAAGTCACTAAAAAGGATTTCCAAATTGAAAAAACATTCATTAAAGTAACTTTCACACATCCTCAGGAACTGTCTAAAAACAGAGACGCCATAAGAGATCTTGACAGCGTTATACAAATTAGGGAATTTGATATTCCTTTTTATAGAAGATATCTGATGGATAGGGATGTAATACCAATGACTAAGGTTAAGGCATCCGGAGAAATATTGGATTCATTTTCTGCTCTTGACAGTGAAAAGCATAATGTGGAAATCATTAAATTGGACAGGCCTCTGGAAAGGGTAGATGACAATGTCAATGATTTCAGAATTCTCAGTTTTGACTTGGAAGTGAGAAACCCTCATGGAATGCCCGATGCCAATGAAGATGAGATAATCATGATTGGTGTTGCAAGTAATTTTGGTATAAATCAGGTAATATCAACCAAAACCAATTCTTCCAGCAGAGATGATTTTGTAAATCAGGTGGGATCCGAAAAGGAAATGATACAGACATTTGCAGATATGGTAAATGAAAATAATGTTGATATTATTGTAGGATATAACTCTGACAACTTCGATTTCCCATATCTGATTGACAGGGCTAAAATTCATGGCATAGATTTGAATCTGGGAATGGACGGTTCAGATATCCGTTTCATTAAAAGAGGATTTACAAATGCAGCATCCATGAAAGGACTGATTCACGTTGATTTATACTTGGTCATGAGAAGATACATGTCACTTGACAGATACACCTTGGAAAGAGTCTATCTGGAACTATTTGGAGAAGAAAAAATTGATGTTCCCGGAGATAGAATATGGGAATTCTGGGACAATGGCGGTGAGGAATTGGATGATCTCTTTGATTATTCACTTGATGATGTGATTGCAACATTAAAAATTGCCGAACAGACATTACCTCTTAATCTGGAATTGACCCGTATAATAGGTCAGCCTTTATTTGACGTAAGCCGTATGGCTACCGGCCAACAGGCAGAATGGTTTTTGGTAAAACAGGCATACTTTGATGATGAGATTGTCCCAAACAAGCAGGGATCAAACTTCACGGACCGTGCAAATGCTGAGGATAATGAGGGAGGCTTTGTGCTTGAGCCTGATAAGGGACTCCATGAAAACCTGGTCCAATTCGATTTTAGAAGCCTGTATCCAAGCATCATCATTTCAAAAAACATTTCTCCCGATGTATTGGAGCAGGGTGATGTTGAAAATCCTGATGATTATAACATTTCACCGGAGCATGACTTGAAATTCAAGAAATCCCCGCAGGGATTCATTCCATCAGTTATTTATAAAATCCTTCAGGAACGTTTCAGAATCAAGCGTGAAATGAAGGCATGCGAAGACCCGACAGAGAAAAAATCTCTTGATGTACAGCAACAGGCCATTAAAAGACTTGCAAATACTATGTATGGTATTTACGGATTTCCACGTTTCAGATGGTATTCCTTTGAATGTGCAAAGGCAATTACCTCTTGGGGAAGACAGTATATTAAGCATGCTATGAAAGAATCTGAAAAATATGGTTTTAAAGCAATATATGCAGATACTGATGGTTTTTATGCAAAATATGAAAAAAATAAGTAAATGAATTATAATAATTCATTTCTGATGTCATTTGCGCTGACAACAAGAAGTATGGATAATATTAGTATCAATAGGCTGAATCCAATAACTATGAAATTTAAAACAGCGATTACAACATATAATTTCCATGCTGTTTCATCGTTATCGTATCTTGTTGAAATCAGATAGATGACAGCCGCAAAAATCAAATAAAATACTGCTCCAATTACTAATGTCAGGATACTGGCTCCTCTTTCAGCCAACACCATTGCACCAGTACTTGTATTGAAAGCAAACATTATAATGAATGCTAAAACAGCTAAAATAATATAAATGTAGGAAGTTCTTTTAGCCAAAGCCCTTCCTCTAGGTCTATTTTCTAACATCCTATTCGAGATATGAATCGATGTTGATATCTAAATTATCACATATTTCTTTTAATTGTTCGTATAATTTAGTATCTATTTCAATTCCGTTTTCTTCAGCTTCAGCTATTCTTTTAACTTCTAAATCTCCAGGAATAGCTACAGTTTCGCCGGTAGCTCTTACTTGGGATACAAAGTCTTCAGTATTTGCTACGAAATCGCCAAAGTCTCCAAATTTGGATGGGTCAATTGCAAGATATAAGTCACCTTTTGTACAGTCTTTTTCTGGGGAAGCTGTACCGGTAACTCCTTTACCGTAACCTGCCTGTACTAATGGTCCTGTTAATATTTCAACCATTAATGCAAGTGCATATCCTTTAAATCCACCGAATGGTAATAGTGATCCTCCATCAAGTGCTGCTTCAGGATCGGTAGTTGGGTTTCCGTCTTTGTCCAATGCCCAACCTTCAGGTAAATCTAAGCCTTTTCTTCTTGATTCGATGATTTTTCCACGCGCAGTTACGGAAGTTGCCATATCTACAGTAATGTAAGTTTCAGAAGGAATACCTATAGCTATAGGGTTAGTTCCAATTAATGCTTCTTTTCCACCTAATGGTGCAATTGCAGGGTCTGTGTTAGCTATAACCATTCCAATAACATTTTCTCTTAATGCTAAGTCAGAATAAAATCCGGTAACACCAAAGTGGTTTGTATTGTGGACTCCAACACATCCGATACCTACTTCTTTAGCTTTTTTGATTGCTATTTGCATTGCTTTGTAGGATACTGCTTGACCAAATCCACTGTTACCATTAATTAAAGCGATTGCAGGTGTTTCTTTTTCTATTGTGATGTTGTCTTCCAAATTGATTGTTCCTGCTTCGATACTTATTAAATATTGTGGGAATCTTCCAAGTCCATGAGATGTAAATCCTTTTAAATCTGCATCAATTGTAGCTTCAGCCACTAATTCACAATCTTCTTCACTAGCTCCTAATTTCTTTAATATTTCTTTTACAAGAGCTATTTCATTATCCTTCATAATCTTCATATAATTCCCCCTAATATTCTATTGTAGAGCCTTCAAAACCCTTAACAATAATTTTTTCATCGTCAGTTACCTTACCAATGATTTGGCATTGGCAATATTCATTCAAAGTACCCATAATTTTGTCCGCTTCGCTTTCATCAGCAATCACGACAAAACCAATTCCCATGTTGAATACTTTGTACATTTCTTTAATGTCCACATTCTGTTCATAGATGAGTTTGAATATTTCCGGTGTTTCAGGCAAATCTGTTATTTCATACCCTACTCCTTTTTTCAAACGTCTGAGGTTTGTGAATCCTCCACCAGTGATGTGTGCTAATCCATTTATTTTATATTCTTTTTCAAATAATGCTACGATAGGTTTCACATATAATTCGGTAGGTCTTATCAATTCTTCTCCGATAGTGGTTGTGCCGTTCGGCATTTTATCGTCAACACTAAATCCTGCATCATCGAATAATGCTTTTCTGGCTAGGCTGTATCCGTTTGAGTGGATACCATTACTGTTAATACCAATCAACACATTTCCAGGTTGGATGTCTTCGCCAGTTATGATTTTGTCAATATCAACAAATCCAATACCTGTTCCGGCCAAATCAAAGTCTTTAATTATGCCTGGAAGTGATGCTGTTTCTCCACCTATGATTGCTATTTTTGATTCATTAGCTCCTTTAACAAGCCCTTCAGCAATTTCTGCTGCTCTTGCAGGATCAGGTTTTTCAACAGCAAGGTAATCGACTAATGCTATTGGTTCAGCACCGACACATAAAATATCATTCACGACCATAGCAATACAGTCAATTCCAACAGTATCGTATTTATTCAACATTTCAGCTATTAAAATTTTACTTCCGACACCGTCGGTACTCATTGCAATAGCTTTATCACCTAATTTAACTAAAGCAGCATAATGTCCGCTATCAGTTATAATATCTCTACATTCCAATGTTGATTGAAGTTTAGCTGCAATCTCAGATACTGTTTTTGCTTCTAAATCAATATCAACACCAGATTCTGAATAAGTAACCATTTATACACCCGTTAGCATTTTAATAATAAATTAATTAATATTATATAAATATTTGTCTTGAATAGTATTTAATTTTTATTAATGAATTCTCACACAATCTAAATTAATTGGAGTCCTTGTTTCAATTTTATAACTTCTATGGATTGATGAAGCTAAGTCAACTGCTTTTTTAGGGTCTCCGTGACAAGTAATGACTTTTTCAGGTCTTGGATTAAGTCTTTTAACATATTCCATTAATTGTCTTCTGTTGGAGTGACCACTGAATCCATGTATGGTTTTGGTTTCCATATTGACATGGAACTCTTTGGTTTTTCCATCATCATCTTCAAGAGGCACATCTTTTCTTCCTTTTTGGATTCTTCTACCGAGAGATCCTTCAGACTGATATCCTACGAAAATCAATGTGTTTCTTTCATCTTCACATAACCATTTGAAGTATTCTACAGAATTACCTCCAGTTAACATACCGGAAGTTGATAAAATGATTGCAGGTTCTTCACTTTCAACAATGTCTTTTCTCTGATTGAAGTTTTGAACTTTTTCAAACATATCTGAGACAAACGGATTTCTTCCCATATGGAATATTTGATCTCTTAAGTCTTTGCTTAAGTATTCCGGTCTGGCTGTGTGGATTGCAGTAGCTTCCCAAATCATACCGTCAATGTAAATAGGTACCTCTTCAATCATTCCGTGTCTCATGTAGTCTTCAAGAACTACCATAAGCTCTTGTGCTCTTCCCACAGCGAATACTGGAACTAATACTTTTCCGCCACGTTTTAAAGTTTTATAAATTGTTTTCATCATTTCTTTTTCAGCGGAGTTTCTTGATGGCTGCACATCTTCCCTACCACCGTATGTACTTTCCATAATTACTGTTTCGGCACGAGGGAATCTTATTGTTGCAGGTTCAAGCAGTCTTGATGGTTCATATTTGAAGTCTCCGGTATAAACAAGGTTGTGTGCACCGTCTCCAATGTGCATATGGGAAATTGCTGAACCTAAGATGTGTCCTGCATTATGCAATGTTAATCTAATGTCTGGAGAGATATCTGTTACTTCACCATAATCCAGAGTGATTGTATTTTTAATTGCTTTGTGGATATGCTTTACATTGAAAGGCAAAGGATTACCTTCTCTGTGTGCAATATCAATATGGTCTAATTGTAGTAATGTTGTTAAATCTCTTGTTGGAGTTGTACAGTAGACAGGTCCTTCATATCCGTAATGATAAAGGTATGGTACAAATCCGCAGTGATCTAAGTGAGCGTGAGAAATAATAACTGCATCTAACTCTTCAATTGAAAATTCCGGAGCATTTAAATAAGGGAATGCAGTTTTGTTATCTGGTGCGGCTACATTAACACCACAATCCAATAAAACACGACTGTTCGGTGTTTGCAAAAGCATTGATGAACGTCCTACTTCCTTGAATCCTCCCATGGAAGTCACTCTTGCCCAGTCATTAGGGTATTTACTTCCTTGGTGAATTTGACGTCCTAATCTTTGTAATAATTTTTTCCTGTCTTTACTACTGTTTTTCAAAGTAGTTCTGATTTTACCAATAACGTCTGAGCTGATTGGTGGGGTTCTCAATATTTTAGGTGCCCAACCGGTATTTTTAACAATGTTTCTGGATGTTGCACCATACTTACCGATGACAAGTCCAGGTTTTTTAGCTGTAATGACAACTTCACCAGTTACAGTGTCAAAGTAAATGTCGGTAATTTCCGCCCCTTCAGGAACAATTTCATGAATTTTATTAATTGTTTCTTCATGACTAAGTAACGCACTTTTGTCAGATCTAATAATAATTCTTTTTCTGAGCTCTTTTGCAAGTGATCTTATTAAATCACCGTTTTCAGTAATAACTTGTGGATTTTTAGTATATACTACCACTTCAGGTCCTTCAAATTCAACTTTTGAAACCTGTGTTGTTTTAGGTAGTTTTGCTAAAATCTCTTTCTTAATTTCATCTAAAATGTCTGAAGTCATATAATCCCTTCAAAAAAAGTTTAGTGTATATAATAGTCTGTGAAAAGCATTTAGCTATAATTAGTTAAATTTCACAAACTATGTACACTTGTTATATAAAAAAATAGTTAGTTTATGAAAAATTAGTTATCGCTTATATTTTTTCTAGAATCTCATTAATTTTTTCATTATCTAACATTTCAAAGCCGTTTTTATCCACTTTAGCGACTAAGTATCCGTTACCGGAGAAAGTGTCACGTTCAGCAGCAGCTCTTATAGCTCTTATGGCTATTTCAATTCCTTCGTCAGTTGTAAGGTCATCAGTGTATCTATCTTCTAAAACACCATATGCTACGATAGAACCTGAACCTGTTGATATATAAGTATCTTCAATCATACCACCAGCCGGGTCGAGTGAGTAAAGGGAAGGTTTATCTCCATCCATACCACCGAGTAATGTCTGAACATACATTGGTCCTGAACGTAATATATTGGCAGTTAATGATGCTGCAGCTTTTACGCTAATTGCATCGTTGTTTCTCATTTGGTATAATGAAACTTCTGCTTCAATTATTTTCATAAGACTTTGTGCATCTCCAACGGAACCAGCTATGGTTGTTACGATGTGATCATCAATTTTAAATATTTTTTCTGCGACTTTGTGAGCTACTAAGTTACCCATACTAGCTCTTCTTTCGCTTGCAAATACAACTCCGTCTTTACAGGTTATACCTACGGTTGTTGTACCTTCTAAAATTTTGTCATCCATTTAAAAACACCTCTACAAGTATTTAAAATATAATTTCAACTACTTTTAGGTAATATCAATAAAATATCATTTAAATTTTATTTAAAATCAGAATCAATATGTCAGTTTAAACTAACAATTAATTATTAGCCATTCTAAGTATATAAAGTTTTCTTTATTTTTTGTATTTTTGTATTTCTTTTTCGTTTAGTCCTGTTATTTTTGTTATTGTTTTTTGTTTCGCAGTTTAGTGATGTTAATTTTTCTACTGCTTTTTGGGCGGTTATTATGTTTTCATTTAGTAGGTCTTGTATTATGTTTATTTTTCCTTCTATTTTCCCTTCTTTTTTCCTTTGTTGTATTGTTCTTTGCCGTATTCTTCGATGCAATCTACTTTCATCATGAAATCACCTAAAATATCTTTCCTCAAAGGATCGTCCTTTTCAAAATACATATTCCCCAACATTAATATGATGCCATATAATGATTCTTTGATTTTTCTGTTTCGTAGTTAATTTCATTCATAATTGGCGCAAGTTCCTTGAATTGATTAATGATATTTTTTCGTCCTTTAACCATAAATGGTGTTAATGCAAGTTCAATTATTTCTTTATCACTAATCTTTTCCGGATTATCTATTTTTTCTTTAATGTTACTTATAATTTCTCTTTCATCAATTTCAAGAAGTGAAATATATGGGGAATGCGAAAATGTCCCAATTATTTATTTTGTGTATGGCTTTTTTAGAACTTTCTGCTGTTGATAATACCAAAAATATTATCTCTAAATTTTGATCATTTTTCTTGTAGTCAAAATTTGAAATATATACTTTGAATCTTTTTTTGTTTTTTGTATCAACATAGCTGCTTTGATATTCTATCATTAGGATGGTATTACCTATTCTTACGATATAATCTGGCCGATAGAGGGTTGGTTCTATTAAAATTTGCTCTCCTGTAAGTGTTTCAATTTCTGCATCATCGTCAATTGAAATGATTTCGTCAGGAAGCATTTTCAGCAACTCCTTTAGATGTTCATCCGAAATATATTTGAAAGTTTTGTCTTTATCTTGTGTCATTTAATCACCTGACTGCTTAATATATTTTTTAAACTATTTAAATTAGTCAGTTTTTAATTATAACAATTTTTATAACTTATTAAAATATTTATGACTCAAATAATTATTTATAGGTTAAATGAATACTTTTAAATCAAATAAATTTTTACATCTGAGAACAATTTTTATATATCATTCCGGCTAAATATAATCTCTAATGAAATATAAAAAAATTGGAGATATCCTAATTTTAAATGAGGATTATGAAAATTTGGATGAACTGGCCATAAAACATAATGTAAAAACAATAATGAAGATAGACCATATTCAGGGAACAAAAAGGGAACCTGTCTATAATATTTTATACGGTTGTGAAACCGAAACCATAAATAAGGAAAATAAGTGTCTGTTCAAATTGGATTTGGCTAAGGTGATGTGGTCTAAAGGCAATGTCAATGAACGTCTAAGAATTGCCAAACTGGTTGGTGATGGCGAAACAGTCATTGACATGTTTGCAGGCATAGGATATTTTTCAATTCCGATTGGTGTTCATTCCAATGCTAAAAAGGTGATTTCCATTGAAATCAATCCTAATTCCCATCATTACTTATGTGAAAATATTAAATTAAATAAATGTGATAATATTATGCCTGTTTTGGGTGACTGTCTGGTTGAAACTCCCAATTACAAGGCAGACCGCATATTGATGGGTTATGTTAAGACCACCCATCACTATCTTAAAGCGGCCGTTGAAAGCCTAAACCGTGGTGGTGTAATTCACTATCATGAAACTGTGCCTGAAAAACTGATTGAAACAAGACCTATTTCACGCATCAGACAGGCTGCAGGCGACAGGGATGTCGAACTTTTAAAAATAAATAAAATTAAAAAATATGCTCCTGGTGTAGAGCATGTGGTCATTGATGCTTTAATAGATTAAGCGTCTTTTCTAAAAGGGCATCGTTTAACCATTCATCATTAATGTATTTTTCATAGATGCATAATCTTTCAATTAACTCAAAACCTGCATCCGCTGTCAGATCATCTAACATGTCAAGCGTTGGCCATGGGGAAGTTGGATTGACATAATCCTGGCTTAGAGGTGATACTCCGCCCCAGTCATCTGCTCCACACAGCAAGAAAACCTGTGCAGTATCATAATTCAGATTTGGCGGAACCTGTATGCTGACGTCACTGTCACCAAATAGCAATGTGGCTGCTGTAACAGTTCTGATCATGTCCAAAAGGCTAGGCTCAGGCCAGTCACACATTTCGATATCCTGTGTGGATGTGAAGTTCTGAATGATGATTTCCTGAATATGCCCATATTCATCGTTAATTTCTTTAATGGCAAACAGTGATTCAGCAATCTCTTCAGTTGTCTCGCCGATACCGATCAAGATTCCTGTAGTATAAGGTATTTTCAGTTTTCCTGCATTAGTTATTGTTTCCAATCTCAATTCAGGATTTTTTCCAGGACTTTTATTGTGCGTTGGAAGTTCCATCAGTCTTTTTGATGAGTTTTCAAGCATTAAACCCATGGATGCATTGACTTCTTTGAGCTTTTCAAGGGCTTCATAAGAAAAGTTTCCTCCATTTGAATGAGGTAACAGGCTGGTTTCATCCAATGTCATTTGGCAGATATCGACAACATAATCAACCATATTGTCATAGCCGAATTCATTTAATCTCTTTAAAACCACTTCTTCTTCATCAGCATCTTCACCAAATGTAAATAATGCTTCTTTACACCCATATTTTTCAGCTATTTTCAATTCGTTTAAAACTTCTTCTTTGGTTTTTAGAATGATAGCTTCCTTATCTGAAGGATCTTTTTTAAAATTACAATATCCACAATCATTTCGACAGATTTCAGTCAATGGGATAAATACATTTTTAGAATAAGTAATAAGATTATCCTTTCTATATTGCGCTGTCTGATTCATATATTTTAAAATATCAGAATCTTTAGCATTCAATATTGAAAGAATATCCTCTTTTGAATAATTTGTCATTTTTCACTCTTCTTTTTCTGAAACTGTGACTTCAACATATAATGGCGGAAGCTCATTTTTGTCTTCCCATATTGCTATGATTACATCAAAGCTTGGAAGTTCAAAAACTTTATATGCAACTACAAGACCCATTGATTCTAATTCTTCTTTTACTCTCATAAATCCCCTATTGTCAATGGTTCCTGTTTGAATTTCACTTTCTTTTATATGCTTGTCACCGGATTTAAGAATATCTTCTATTTTTTCGGAGTCTGCACTGACTTCAACACCGCCAAGCTCTTCACCGATTTCCAAAACTTTACTTTCAAGTTCATCGATTGGTATGACTTTTCTTGAACGACTCCTAACGATTACTATTTTGTCATTATCAATAGCTGGACGAGATCCTTTAAATGAATCAAAAAATCCCATAACTTTACCAGCAATTTCTAATTTCTTTTGCATTAAATCAATTCCTTATAAATTTAGTTCTGCTTTTAAGTCACCCATTGTGGTAACTTTTTCTGCAAATGCGTTATGTCTGTGAATACTTTCTTGATTTTCTTGACGTGAAGTGATTAATGTATCATCAGGTAAATCCGAATATTTGTCTGCAATCATTTCCATCATGTTTCTAACACAATCTTCAACAAAAACAGGTTTTCTATGTGCATTCATTACAGTAGCGTTTTCATCAGGTCTTTTGAGAAGTTCACAAACTGGTGAGGACATTGATTTTTCTATGATTTCAATAATGTCTTCTCCTTTAACTTCCCATCCTTCAGGCACTTCAATTAATAATGTTCCAATACCCCTTTGGTTGTGGGATGCAAATGTTACAGTGTCAAGAACTTTCTGAGTAGTTTCTTCGTCTAAGAATTCCAATAATTTGTTTTTATCGGATTCTCTTACAGATTCTTGAGCGCATGGACAGACGGTCATTCCGATTACTTCTGCACCAATACTTTTTCTGATTTCAACATTTCCTTTGTCATCTCTTAAACCTACAGCCTTTGCCTTTAGGTTTGCCATTTCTTGAGTCTTATGTTTGGTTACAGGTGACTCACGCATGAACATGTAGTCAGTTGTCATGGAAATTTCAACACGTTTAGCGTATTCGTGTTTGTCCATCATTTTTTCAACAATCTTAGCACATAATGATTCTACTCCAACGCTTTTATCTTTAGAAATACTGTCTAAAACTTCGCTAATAGCTTCAGGGTTTCTTGACATGTGCACTCCTTTTTGGTTAAATGGTAAATCTACGAATGCATCAAAAGTTGGTAATAGAATTATCGGTCTTTTATTTTTTCTTTCGAGTTGCAAAAGTTTTTTGACACCAGTTACCCCTACTCTGGTTAATTTAATAGGAATATTGGGTTCATCATCTTGCGTGTCTGGTAAACAAATTGCCAATTTCATAACCTCTAATTAGTATTTTGATAATATAGTTATATTGTTTTTAATATATTTAAAT
>JAFUBV010000279.1 GCA_017460025.1 Methanobrevibacter sp.
GATGGATATCATTTTTTCAATCTCCTTTTTTAATTTATCGTCTTCAGGTATGAATTTTTTCATGAAGGCTTTCTGAAATGATTTGATTTCATACAGTTTTTCATTAGTCAGTCCCTGGACCTGGTTTGTCAGTTCTGCTATTTTTAAACGCAGTTCTGATTTGGTTAATTTGGATTTTTCGTGTATTCTTTGTCTGCTGGGTGATTGGTTGGTGAGAAGTTATGGTTTGTGGGTTATAACTTCTCTATTTCTTTGATGTTGATGTTTATTAATTGTGAAATCTCTTGGATGCCATATCCGAAATTTTTCATAGATTTCGCGATTTCTAGTCTTTCTTCTTCTCTTCCTTTTTCTATTCCTTTTTCTATTAATTCTTCGGATTCTTTTGGGAAATATTTGTTTATTGCTTCCATTGCTTCGATGGATATCATTTTTTCAATCTCCTTTTTTAATTTATCGTCTTCAGGTATGAATTTTTTCATGAAGGCTTTCTGAAATGATTTGATTTCATACAGTTCTTCATTAGTCAGTCCCTGAACATGGTTTGTCAGTTCTGCTATTTTTAAAAGTAATTCTGATTTGGTTAATTCGGATTTCATGAACAATGCCACGGTTAAATAGATGATTTCAATGTCTGTGTTGGTTAATCTTCTATTGTTATTTATGGCATCTTCAAGTATTTTTATTTTTTCATCTGCATCGTCCTCTTGGGTGAATACTATGTGCAGTTTCATCTCTTCATCATCATTGAAGGAGAAATGTCTTTTTGATGATTTAGGATCTCCTGTACATAATATGCATTGATATACTAGCTTTTTTGAATCTATTCTCAAATATATCTTGTAAGTTCCGTATCTTCCCAGATGATTCAGCGTAAGCACTGTGCTGTGAAATTCAATGTCAACTAAAATGTCTTCGGATATCTGCAGCACATAATCCAAAAACTGCTTGTTGTCGTCATCGATTTCAATCGTTGTCTTGTATGGTTTTGTCAGTGCATGGTTGAAATGAAGGTATTTCAGCATCGGCACCGGAAATGCATCTGTCAAGCGTTTGAAACTGCGATCTTCTAATTGTTCTGCCATTGTTTATACTCCTTGTATTTAATTTAACACTTAGTATATTTGAATTAATCATTTATAAATTCTTTGTTTTCATTTCAGACAATATAACTTCCTTTAATCAATATTCTAACGAGTTTAGAATATTTTTTCAACTTGTAAAAATTGATTCAACTTGTAAGAATTTCTTTTAGATTTCATGGTAACGCTTCACTGCAAATATTATGGACATCCAGGACAATATGCATTCAATCCAAAAAACGTTAATTCAATGTCAAAAGAGTGTTTTATGTAATAGTGGTGTGAAAACCAACATTAACCTGCAGGAAGCGCATATAATCACTTCATGATGGGATTCAATCTCCATTCTTTTCTTTTTTATTTATGTTAATTGTTATTGGTTAATATTGTATTTTGAGCTTTTGAATCTGATTATAGAAAATATTTGATTTTAGGTAATTTTTTCTTATGAATATTATATTGAATGCTTCTTTATATATTATCATTCAATATATTGAATAAGTATTTTTGGAGGATTTCCATCAGTAATGCATGATACAAATTACAGAAATGCAACTAAAAAATTATACTATTCTGTTGAAACGGTAGTAACAAAAGATTTGGGAACAATGAATAATTTAACAG
This sequence comes from Methanobrevibacter sp., assembly GCA_017460025.1. Classification (GTDB taxonomy): domain Archaea; phylum Methanobacteriota; class Methanobacteria; order Methanobacteriales; family Methanobacteriaceae; genus Methanocatella. The sequence goes on from JAFUBV010000279.1 coordinate 1,707, forward strand.
CCAATACACAAACAAATGCATTAAGATTAATGAAATTTCTAGCAGAAAAATATCCTGGTGATATTTCACAAAATGCACTTGCAAATAAAATCAAAACCTCAGTAGGGTCAGTAAATACGATAATGGGCTTGTTGGAAAAGACACATTTAATATTTCATACAGAACCTTATTCCGGCGCAAACGCAAGAGCAAAAAAATCATGGCAATATCATTTTGCAACACCTAGTATAATGCATGCAATAAATATCAAATTTGGATTTTCATCAATAAAATTAAGTGAATATGAAGGAATTTTGCTTGAAACATTAGTGGGATCAAACTTGGTTAACCTTAAAAATAGTGAACAATTCTTTGAATTCAACATTTTTTACGACACTCATAAAGTAAAAAAACATCGTGTTGATTTTATAATAAAAAAAGACTTTGATGAAGTTATTCCAATAGAAGTTGGTCATGGTGAAAAAAGTACTAATCAGATTAAGGATGCAATGAGGCGTTATAAATCTCCTCATGGAATTATTATATCAGATACAACAAAAACAATCAAAAAAGTTGATGATGTAATATTTCTACCGATAAAAACATTTTCTTTAATGTAAAATTATAAAAAGGGGAAATAATTATTTCATTTAACAACGCTTTTTGATGGGTGTTATTTATTGGTATTCGATGGCCTGCCAGGTCATATCAAAGTTTTTCTCAAAAATGGAATCAGTATCATCATTTGCATAAATTAACCATAAGCCTTGAATTCCCATATACAGGTTATGCAATAATTCTACAATCTTTTCAGTTGGAAAGTCCTGTCGGATTTCATTTTGCCTTTTGCCCTCTTCGACAAGGTCGGTTAAAAATATTCTAATGTCATTTCCGGTTTGTGAAACTATCTCGTTAATCTCATCATGGGCATAGCCTGGTGCGGTTAAAAGAAGTATTACATTCCCATAATTGATTTTTCCATCGATGCTTTCAATTTCCACACCGTTTATGTATTGGTGTAAAATATAAATCAATGTATCATGGATTTTGTCCTTTGATGAACCCTCAAGGATGATTTTATCAAAATCGATTTTAATGTAGTCCACCATATACTTTTTAAGAATTGCTTCAAATATATCTTTTTTATCTGAAAAATGATAATATATGCCGCCGGTTGCCAGTCCTGTGGCATTTCGAATGTCACTTATTGAAATATCAATTGTGTTTTTTTCCAATATTAATTTCAGTGTTTTTTCAACAATCAAATCTTTAGTGTTCATTGGACCACATCATGTTTTTATTTATTCTTTGAATCTTATCTTTTCCCATTCCAAATCGAAACTGTCTTCAAAGGCGGAAAGCATATCATCAATTAAATATACATCCCATTTGTACTGAATTCCTGTGTATATGAGAATTAATGACTCTGTAATGTCTTCGCTTGGGATATCTTGACGGATTTCTCTGTTTTTTTGACCTTCCTCAATAATTTCTGTGAAAAATTCCCTCAATTCATTTAGAGCAATATGTAAAGACTTAAGGTAATTTCCATAAGCAAAACCTTTCGCAGTCAAAATCAGCAATATGTATCTGTACTCTATTTCCTCATCAATCGATTCGATTTCAATTCCTGTTTCTTTTTGCTTAAAAATTTCAGCCATCACATTATGGATTTTCTCTTTTGCATTGCCCTTTATCTGGCGGAGCTGGTCAATATTGAATTTGAAATAATCGATTAAATATCTTTCAATAATTTCATCATATATCTCTTCTTTATTTGAAAAATAGTAATATATTCCTCCTATAGCAATTCCGGAGGTATCACTGATTTCTCTAATTGAAATTATAGAGTTTTCCCTTTCAATCATTAATTTTAAAGTTTTTTCTAAAATTAATTTTTTTGTATCCATACACTTAAAATTTTATATTTTATACTTATTAAATGATGTAGAGAACGAACGTTCTGTTATGTTTGAAATGGATATAGTGAACAAATGTTCGGTTATATGTGTAATATGCAACTTTATTTAATGTTTTTGTTCAATAAACAACATAAACTTTATAAAACAACAAAAAAGAAATTATATTGTAATAAAAGTATTGAACTACATAATTATGTTAAAATTTTAATGTTTATGTGAAGAATATAAATGAAATCTAAAAAGATTTATTATCAAAAATAGGAGAATAATGACATGAAATACAAAAAAAGCATAATCGTGCTGGTGCTTGCTATTTTTTTATTCAGTGTAGCTAGCGTATGTGCCAGTGATACAAACGATGCTGTAGGTGAATTGTCACAAGCAGATGCTGATGAAATGGTGTCTTTTGAGGAAACTGGATTAATCAGTTTGTCGCAAAAGGAAGGAATATCAAGTGAAGGAAATGTTGGGACCTTTTCTGAATTGCAAAATAATATCACGGGAAAATATGGTTCAACATTAATATTAACTAAGGATTATGAACATGAAGATGATTTTGAGTCTAATGGAATCATTATTAACCAATCCATAACAATTGATGGACAGGGTCATAAAATCGATGCGCAGGAAAAATCAAGAATATTCAAAATAACAGCAGACAATGTAATACTGAAAAATATTAATTTCATAAATGCTAACACAACAATGCATGGTGGTGCAGTTCAATTTGAAAAGTCCGGTACTGTGAGTGATTGTAATTTCACCAACAACAAAGCAACATATATTGCTGCTTTTGGTGGCGCCGTCTATATGGATTCTGGTTCTGTTACCAACTGTAATTTTGTTAATAATCATGCAGAACATAATGGTGGTGCTGTTTTCATGAGAGATGGTGTTATGACTAATTGTAATTTTATGGGTAATACTGCAATGTATGGTAGTGCAGTTTGCTTTGATTCTTCAAATTCTGTCAGTGTTATAGATTGTAATTTCATAAACAACACTGCAACAGGTTATGGCGGTGCTATTAAATTGATTTCTGGCAGTATTGAAAATTGTAATTTCACTAATAACTCTGCAGATTGGGGTGGTGCCGTATATTCTGATGAAATCACTACTGTTGAGCTAAAAAGCTGTAATTTTATTAATAACTCTGCAAATGCAACTGGTGGTGCTGTTTACGTTTACAGTGAGGCTACTTTGACTGATTGTAATTTCACTAATAACTCTGCCGATTGGGGTGCTGCTGCCATTATGGATTCAGGTTCTCTGAAAGATTGTAATTTTGCTAATAACTATGCAAATAATGGTAGTGCAATTTACTTTTATATTGGAGGTAATGTGACTAATTGTAATTTTACTAAAAACAAAGCAACCGAAAAGGGTGGAGCAATATTTACTCTAGATTATATAAACATATTTGATTCATTATTCAACAATAACATTGCTAATAACTCTGGAGGAGCCGTATATATTGATAGTTCTTGTTCAGATTCTAAAATCAGCTCCGCATTCATCAACAATAGTGCAAAGAACGGTGGTGCAATATATTTCAACGATAAAATTGAAAATGTGACAATTAATAGTATCTTTAAAGACAATGATGCTGAAAGGAATGGTGGAGCAATATACGTTCAAAAGCAATCAATGAATAGTAATTTTTCATCTGAATTCTATAACAATAAGGCAATAAATGCTATTGGAGGTGCTATATTTTTCCGTAATTCAGTTGAAAACAATACATTTGAAAGCATTTTCGCCAACAATTATGCGCTCTATGGCGGTGCAATCATGTTTTACAACAAGGCAAACAACAATAAGTTTAGCTCTAACTTCACATCCAATGTTGCTAAATCATGTGGAGGTGCAATGTTTTTCTACAACACTACTAACAACAATAACTTTACCGGTTATTTCTATAACAACAGCGCTTTAGGACAAGTCGATGAAACAGTTGGAAACGGTGGTGCAATTACCTTTAAGGATGTGTCAACAAACTGTCAGTTTACATGTGATTTCATAGATAATTCTGCTGCCTTGAACGGTGGAGGTGTAAACTACAGGCAAACTCCTCACAACATCACATTCAACGGCAATTTCATAAATAATACTTCTCCTAGAGGTGGAGGAGTCAATTTCTTTGAAAGCTTTGAAAACGTTACTTTCAATGGTGAGTTTATAGGTAATTCTGCAACCAACGGTGGTGCAATAGCTGCTAAAGATGGTATTATTAAAGATGTTTCATTTGAGAATAATTATGCTGAAAATGGTGGCGCGATCTTTATGGATTCCGGTAGTGTTTTAAATTGTAATTTTACAAATAACACTGCAAATGGCAATAGGAAGTATGGCGGTGCTATCGCTATGAGTTCCGGCAGCATTGAAAAGTGTAATTTTAACAATAACTCTGCATTTTATGCCGGGGCAGTCTGGTTTGATGGTGAAGGTAATGTGGCTGACTGCAGTTTCACTAATAATAAAGCAACTGGAACTACCAGTTGGGGCGGTGCTATAAGGATGGATTACGGTAATGTTGGAAATTCTAATTTCACCAATAACTCCGCAACATACCGTGGAGGGGCTATTTTCTTCAAAAGCTTTAA
>JAFUBV010000280.1 GCA_017460025.1 Methanobrevibacter sp.
CCTTTCAATGAAGAGATTGTTGCAAGGGCAATCTATGAGTGTGAAACTCCAGTCATAAGTGCTGTTGGCCATCAAATAGATTACACGATTTCTGATTTTGTAGCTGATTTAAGAGCAGCAACTCCGACTGCCGCAGCCGAGTTTGCAGTTCCTCCTTATGAGGAAATTAAAAATGGATTGGCTCAACTCAATAAAAGGGCAAATTTGGCAATAAATAAAAAACTGGATGAAAATAAAACCAAATTGGAAAACATCACATCCAAGAAACTATTTACTCATCCTTATGAGATTTATGCTCCTAAAGAAATGATGCTTGACAGTCTTATTGGCCGTTTGGATTTCACTGCCAAGTCGTTAATCATGTCAAATAAATCCAGATTGGATTTGGTTAAAAATTCTCAGGTATTCAGAAATCCTGAAGGCCTTTTCACTTCTCAGAGGCTTGTTTTGGATGGTCTGGTTGGTCGTTTGGATTATTCGTCCAATTCTTTGATTAAGGACAGCAGGAATAGGTTGGATTTGGTTAAAAATTCTCAGGTTTTCAGAAATCCCGAAGGGCTTTTTGATTCTCAAAATCTTGCTTTTGACAGTCTTGTCAGTCGTTTGGATTATTCCGCCAACAGAGTAATATCTGCTAATAAGAACAGATTGGATCTGGTTAAAAATTCAGCAGTATTTAGAAATCCTGAAAAGATTGTTGACAGGAAAAAAGAAGAATATTTATTGCAATTCTCAAAATTGGAAATTTTAAACCCATTAAATACATTGAAAAGAGGTTATACTTGAGCTAAAAGGGATGATAAAGTGATATCATCTGTCAAGGATTTAAAATCCGGCGATGAGCTGGAAGTTGAATTTAGTGACGGTAGCGTTAATACGAAGGTGATTTAGTATGGTCGAAGAAAATATGAGTTTTGAAGATAACTTAAAGGAATTGGAAGAAATCGTTGCAAATTTAGAAAAAGGAGATGTTCCTTTGGACAATGCAATTGAAGAATTTAAAAAAGCTATGGATTTGGTTAAAGCCTGTGACGATAAGCTTAAGGATGCACAGGATACAATTGCCAAAATAGTTAAGGACAACGGAGAAATCACTGATTTTGATGTGGAATAACAAAATGGATTCCGGCACATTAACTTTGATATTGCCTATGGTACTGGTTGTTTTGGCCAATACCATGTATAATATCTGTACGAAATCAACTCCCGGTGATGTTGATCCCTTTGCAACACTGATTGTCACTTATTTCATTGCCATGATAGTTACAGTCATACTGTTTTTTGTCATTGCAAGGCCTGAAAATGCAGTATTGGAACTGTCAAAAATCAATTGGACATCAATAGTTTTGGGAATAGCTATTGTAGGTTTGGAAACCGGTTACATTCTCATCTATCGTGCAGGATGGAATGTAAGCAACGCTTCTGTAGTGGCAAACATATGTCTTGCATGCACACTGCTTATTGTCGGTTATGTTGTCTATAATGAAAATATTTCCCTGACACAAATTGCAGGCATTATTATCTGTATAATCGGACTGATTTTAGTCACAAAATGAACTCTTTATATATAATAAGTTAAATAAAATAATAATGTATTAATAAAAATAAAGGTGAATTAAACATGAAAATTAGAACTCCTGCCAGAATTCATATTACATTATTGGATTTGAATGGTTCATATGGCAGGATCGATGGGGGAATCGGATTTTCACTACAAAACCCTCAGTTTATTTTGGAGAGTACTCAGACTGAAAGTGGAGTTAACGTTGAATTCGATGAGAGTATCACTGACAGTGAAGTAATTGAAGAATGCGATTTAAAAATAAGACAGGCTTATGAAGATATCTGTACTTATTTTGATATAGATTCAGGTTTTGATTTTAAGGTTCACAGTGCATTTTCAGCACATTCCGGATTTGGATCAGGTACTCAAATCGCTCTTGCGGCAGCAAAATTAATCTGCGAAACCGTGGGAATTGATAAATCATCTGTTGAACTGTCATCAATAGTTGGAAGAGGAGGAACTTCCGGAATAGGAACCTATGGCTTTGAAGATGGAGGATTCATTGCTGACGGAGGGCACAGCTTAAAGGAAAAGGCAACATTCTTGCCTTCATCAGCATCAAACGCATGTCCGCCACCACTTATCGGAAGATATGAGTTTCCTCAGGAATGGGACGTGTTAGTGGCTGTTCCGCCATACGGACTGTCAATTCACGATGGTGAAGAAGTCAATCTCTTCCAAAGATTCTGTCCGCTTCCGCAAAGGGAAGTAGAACAGCTATCCCACAGTGTATTCATGAACCTGATTCCTGCAATGCTTGAAAAGGACATTGAAGAATTTGGAAAATGCATTGATGAGATTCACAAAAGAGGATTCCAAAAAGCCGAGTTAACATTGTACGATGAAAGAATGCATAATCTGATGCAGCATTTGCGTGACAATGGTGCTTATGGTGTTGGAATGAGTTCCTTTGGACCAACAATATATTCAATTGTCGACGACAATAACCGTGAAAGTGTATTAAAGGCAACTCGTGAATTTTTAGGAGAAGATGCTCCTATATTTATTACTAAAGGTCAAAATAGTGGTTATGTTATTGAAAAATAATCACTTTATTTAATTTCTTTTTTTTAGTCATAATCCTTAAAGCAAATATCTGCATAAGTGCAGAATCTACATACATACTGCTCGTTTTTGGGAAATTTTTCCTGATTGACTTTTTCTCTAACCTCATATAATATGTCAAGGCCTTCCTCAAGCTCTTCCCGCATCATGAATTTGCGTTTATTCGGATTTTCCTCAAAATGAAGCAGTCTCAACTTATTGTTTTTTGTGAAAAAGATTCCTGCAGCAACAACATTTCTATCTTCATAATTGTTTTCGACAAGCATCTTATAATACCCAAGCTCACGCCTGCATTTGCTGAATGAGGATGATGAGCCTGTCTTATAGTCAATAACTATCAAATCCCCTTCAGGATTTTCCAAAACGATATCAGTAATTCCGGTAATGTTGTGGGTTTCATCAGTCAGATACTCCTCCTGGCTGAAAAGCTTATAGTCGTTTTCCACAAATGCCCTTCTAAAAAAAGAAGCCAGACTATCCAGGTGAACATCAATTTCATTACTGTCCAGATTCAGGCTTTCAGCTATCAAATCAAGAGAATATCTAATGTCCATTTGTGGTTTATCTCCATATCTTACAACATAGTCCTCAGCGACTTTGTGAACGTCACTTCCCAGAGCCATATACTCATTAGGAGGCATTTCAATCTCATCAATGTATCTGTATTTGAATTCACGGGGACATTTGAGATATGTGTTGATTTTTGATTTGGATAATCTCATAATAAATAATTATATTTTTAATTATTTATATGTCTTTGAATAAAGTTAATAGTATGGATTGGAATACATTATTATTCGACTCGGTTATTGGATTTTTTGTTATATTAATAGCATTTTTATTAACTTATCTACTGATTAATAGGCTCTATTTAAAAATCAAGGATAAAACAATTTTTGATATAAAACAATACTTTCCTGAAGACGAAATACATACTCTAAGACAAGTTGTGTTCTTATTTATGATGGCAGGATGCTTTACTTATGTTGTTCTGGAATTGGTTTTTGCTAATGTGGATATGTGGTATCTTGCAACCTTTGATTTTGTTTTATCTTTAATCTGTTTTATAGACTTGGACAAAAGCACTATTAAAAATAAAATATTGGCATTTTTATTAATTCCATTTGCTACAGTTTCTTTTTTAATATCTGATATTACTATTTTGTCCTTTTTTGAATTTGCTCATTTGATAGTAATGATATACATGATTAAGGTGTATTATGTTAAATTCAATGAATACACTAAATATCATGGGTTGGGAATTGCAATAATACTTCTGTTTGCAATAATATTTTTCAGCATGTATATAACGGCTTTTGCAGAAAATGTAAGCCTGTTTGATGCATTGGTCATGAGTTCCAATGCTTTTACAAGTAACGGATATGCAATTTTGGGAAAGTCCATTCTGGGAAAAATGGATGCTATGGTCCTGGTATGGGGAGGATATGTTATATCCGGCGTAAGTACAGCTACATTAACTGCAGCTATTCTAATGAGGCATTTCAATAGGAAATTTGAAGAACTGGAAAAATTAATTAAGGAAAATAATAAATAAGGTGTTTGGATGAAAAATAAATCAGTGATTTTGGCTTTTGTGCTAATTTTAATATTCGCTGTTTCTGCTGTTGCAGCAAGTGATGCAACAATTGACGGTCATACATTCACCATTCCTGACGGATATTCACTGTATAACTCTTCAGATGATACTGTCAGTTTGGAAAAGGATGATTATCATGCAATAACCATAATTTTGGGTGATGCACAAAATCTGGATGA
>JAFUBV010000281.1 GCA_017460025.1 Methanobrevibacter sp.
CAATTACAATCACTCCAACCGTATTGGATGAAGATAATAACATTGTCACTGAGGGTGATGTTAAATATAGTGATGAAAATGGTGTGGATTTAGGCACTAAAAGTGTAACGGAAAGTTTAGAGATATCAACTTTTGGAAACGGAACACATACTATTTATGCGGAATATCTGGGTGTTGTAGATAAATATGTTGGAAATTCAACATTTTCAACAGTCACTGTATCAAAAAGGGATATCTCTTTATCAATCACTGTTTCCAATGCCGTTTATCCTGAAAATGCATTAATTACTATTACAACAGATGTTGCTGGAACTTATAATATAACTATTAATGGCCAATCCGAAGAAAAACAATTGATTGCAGGAACAAATACCTGGGAAATTAGTACTTTGCCTGTTCAAAATGGATATGTGGCTAATGTAAGTTTTACAGGTAATTCAACTTACAATAAAGTTAATAAATCTGCAACATTCAATGTTACTTCTGGTTCTGTTGGTGTTGTGATTGAGATTGCTGATGTTGTTTATCCGGATTATGCTGTTGCTGTTGTTAATGCTAATGTTAGTGGTCAGTATGTGATTAAGATTAATGGTGTTGATTATTCCAGATCTTTGACTGCTGGTGTTGAAGAAAGAATTGTGGTTAATGAGTTGATTGCTGCTGGTACTGGTTATGAGGCTAATGTGACTAGTAATATTGATAATTATGCTGTTGTGGTTAATAGCACTACTTTTGATGTAAATAAAGGTTCTGTTAAAGTAGATATTAATGTCAGTTCTGTTGATTATCCTGATGTTCCTGTTGTGACTGTTTTGGCTAATGTTACTGGTAGGTATGATATTGTTGTCGGTAATCAAGTTATTAGTGGTTTTGAGATTACTGAGGCTAATGTTGTAATTGAGGTTCCAGGTATTAATCAATTGCTTCCTGGTGATTCTTATTCTGCTTCTATTACTAGTGTTGATGCTAATTATGCTGTTGCTAGTGATTTGGATGAGTTTAGTGTGAATTTGGGTAAGATTGATTTGTCTATTGTTGTGGATGATGTTGTTTATCCTGGCAGTGTTATTGCTTATGTTACTGCTAATGTGACTGGTGATTATGTTATTGAGATTGCTGGTTTTGATTATTCCAGACCATTAACTGCTGGTGAAAGAACTGAGATTGTTTTGACCGAGACTGTTGATGCAGGTACGGATTATGTGGCTAGTGTTACTAGTAATATTGATAATTATGCTGTTGTGGTTAATAGCACTACTTTTGATGTGAATAAAGGAAAAATTGATTTAACAATTGATGTTAAAGATACTGTTTACAATAATAAAGTGGTTGCTAATGTTAGTGCGAGTTTAACAGGAAAATATAATATAACAATCGAAAACGAAACAAAAGAAGTTGATTTAACTGCAGGTGTTTATAAACTAGTTACTTTTGATACAATTTGGAATGCTTCTTCTGTTGATTATAAGGCAACTATCAGTGTCGTTGAAAGCGATAATTATAATGAAACTAATTTATCCGATACTTTTGTAATTAATAAAGCAAATATTAATTTAACAATTGTCGTTGACAATACCGTTTATCCAAATAAACCTATAGCTATTGTCTTTGCGGATGTTGCAGGTAAATACATTGTAAATATTGCAGGTACTGATCAGGAAATCGAACTGGCTGCAGGTGAAACAAAAGAAGTTGAAGCTTTACAAAGCATTAATGTTATAAGTAATCAAAGAGTAACAATCCATATTGATGCAAGTACTAATTATAATGCTGCTGACAATAGTACAAAATATAATGTAACTCGTGGAAATCCTAACTTTACTTTAGATTTAAGTCCGGATGTAATTTATGTGGATGATAATATTATTTTCACCCCATCTGCTGACGATGCTAATTCTAAAGTAAACTATTATGAAAATGATCAATTAATTGGTTTCACTAATTCAGTCATTCCATTTTCAATAAATACTTTAACAAATGGTACACATCATATTGTTGCAAAATATGAAGGAACAATCAATTATATGAATGATACTTATGAATTGGATGTTGTAATAAATAAGGTTCCAATTAATTTATCTGTTGAAGTTGAAAACAAAAATTATGGTGAAACAGTTATTGCAACAGTAATATCTTCTGCTCCAGGTACTTATAATGTAACTGTTAATAATAAGAATTATTCAGTTATAATATTAAATGGCCAAAATAGAGGTACTACTGGACCTATTGACACTTTAAATGCTGGAAATAATTATGAAGCTAAAGTTATTTTTGAGGGCACCAATAAATATGCTGCTAACGAAAATACCACTAAATTCAACATTACTCCTGCAGAAAGTGAAGTTTCATTCAATGTAGATAATGCAAATCCAATATTCAATACAGATGTTGTCATATTAGATTTAACTTCAACTCCGGCCGATGCTGAAATTAAATTCTATGATAATGATGATTTCATCACTTTAGTTGAAGGTAAGATTGTCGGATTAACTGCTGGTGAACATAACATTACAGCTAAATTTGAAGGAAATAACAATTATAATGCTTCTAATCATACAGTAAAAATTAATGTAGCTAAAGCTTCAACATCTATAATATTTGATGTTGACGATACCAATCCTAATTATGGTGATAATTTATCCATTTCTAATATTCTTGTTACTCCTAATGTTGATGGCGAAATTGAATTTTATGATAATGGTAATCTTATTGCTTTAGTTGATGGTAATGTCGTTGGTTTAACTGCTGGTGAGCATAACATTACTGCTAAATTCTGTGGTAATGATAATTATAATGAATCAAATTATACTATTGCTGTTAATGTTAATCGTGCTGATATTCAATTAAATATCAGTGTTGATAATGTAGAATATTCCAATAAGGTTATTGCAAAAGTATTGACTAATGTAAATGGAACTTATACTATAACAATTAATGGTGAAGAACATATTGAAAACTTAATTGCTGGTGTTTTAAAAGAAATAATTGCATATGATATATTTGAAGCTGGAAATGATTATTTGGCTAAAATTGAAATAGTTCAAAGCAATAATTATAATTCAGCAAATAACGAAACTAAATTCAATGTAACTAAAGCTCAAAGTACTATGGATTTATCTGTTGATAACAATACTCCTATTTACAATAATCCAATTACTTTCACCGTTAATATTAATCAGGATGATGTTACTGGAAGAATATTGTTGTATGATGGTGAAACTTTAATTGGAAATAACACTGTAAATGATAATACTTTCATAATATCTAATTTAACTGGTGGAAAACATAGTATTCGTGCTGTATATGCTGGTGATAATAATTATAACTCATCTTATGATGATATTGAAGTAAACGTTGATAAAGCTAATGTTACTTTAACAATTTCTGTAAATCCTACGGTTTATCCGGAAGGTGCTATTGTAACAGTCAAATCAAATGCAGATATAGATGTGATTATCAAAA
>JAFUBV010000282.1 GCA_017460025.1 Methanobrevibacter sp.
TACAACAGGAAACGTAACTCTTCTTATTAACGGATCAACACATATTATAAATCTTAAATATGGTACCGGATCTATCAATATTTCAGGCTTGCCTGTAGGAAAACATATCATCGATGCTTCATATAGTGGAGATAACAAATATGAACCATGTCATAGGGTATTTGAAGATTTCTATGTGAAAAAGATTTCCAATTATGACTTCACTCCACATGGTGAAGCAAATGATACTCATGCAAATATTACTGTAACATTACCTGATGATGCAGACGGATATGTAAATATTACTATCAATGGCATAACACATACAAATATTGAAGTAAAATCTGGTAGGGCTAATTTAACTGTTGATGGTTTATCTGCTGGTGTTCAATATCCTGTTAAAATCGATTATGGTGGTAATGACATTTATGAACCTAGTTCAAAAAATATTACCTTAAGAAGTGAAAAAACATTTAACTATAGATTTAATATTACAACACAGGACATTCATGTTGGTGACATTTCATATCTGATAATTAGTTTGCCTGATGCTGATGACACTGATTTAGTAAGGATAACTGTTGGTGATAGAACTCCTGAAATTGCTTCTGTAGTTAATGGTATGGTCAATCATCCAATAATTGGCTTGCCAGAAGGAGATTACCATGTTGTGGTTGAATATCTGGGAAATGACCAATTTGAGGCATCTTCAAAATCTGATGATATACATGTTTCAAAAATATCTTCATATAAGTTTGATGTAATTGCCAATGAACCTGAAGTTGGAGACAATCTAACTATTGATATTCAGTTACCTACCGATGCAGCAGGTAATGTAACAGTTACTGTAAGTATAAATAACACCAATTACACTGCAAATGTAACAAATGGTACAGCTCGTGTTGTCATTCCAAATTTACCTGAAGGAATATATAACACTACAGTATTCTTCTCAGGAGATGACAAGTACCATAATGCAACAAAAGTCATCGAAGTTGCTGTTGTTAAAAGAGATTCATTTGCATTTGATGTAATTCCAGAAAATATTTTTGTCGGAAGCGAGGAACACATTAAAATTATTCTACCTGACGATATCACTGGAAATGTCACAATTACAATAGATAATACTGATTATATCAACAGATCTGTAAGTATGGTTAATGGTATTGGATGGTTTAATGTTACTGGTTTAGCTGAAGGCCAATATGTTCTTTCAGTAAGTTTCAATAATGATTCCAAATACGAATCAGATATTAGATTTGCTAACTTTGATGTATTATCCATTAATGATTATTTATTCAATGTAACAGTCACTGATCCAAATATAGTAAGGGATAATATCACATTTACAATTGAATTGCCAACTGATGCAACAGGAAATGTTAATGTACGTATATTTGCCACTGATTTCAAAGGAGAAATTAAAAATGGTGTTGCTGTTGTAAATATAACTGCACCATACTATGGTAATTTCCCATATTTGGTTTCATTCGAAGAACCTGGAAAATATATGCAAAAAACACAAACAGGAACTCTTACAATTTCAAGATTGGATGTCAATTTATCTCCTGAATATAATGAAACAGTTCATGTAGACGAAAAAGTTACATTCAAAGTACAATTGCCTGAAGATGCTACCGGAACAATTACAATTATTAGCCGTATTGTTTCATATAATGTGCCTTTGGTAAATGGTTCAGCAAATGTCACTATTAGCGGTTATCCGTTAGCACAATCATATTCTCCAACAATCTCATACAGTGGGGATGACAGGTATAATCCTGCCAGTTTAACATTAAATGTGACTGTAATTAAAGTGGATAATTATGATTTTGACTTTAATGTATCTGATATTGATGTTGGTCAAACAGAAATCGTTAATATTACTCTTCCAAGCGATGCAACTGAAGATGTATTAATATTCGGTAACTTCAGTTCCAACAGATACTCCCAAGCTATCATAAATGGAAATGTAACATTCAACATTAGGAATTTGGCTGCAGGAACATACAATATAACCGTATTATATCAAGGATATGACAAATATGAAAGCAAAAACATAACCAAAACATTTACAGTAAGCAAAGTCAATTCAACCATTGCTATTGACTTTGTGGATAACACTACTGTTGTTGTCAGTGTTCCTGATGATGCTACAGGTAACGTAACTATAAAAGTTGGAGACATTGATAAAAATGTAACAATCGTAAATGGTAAGGCTAGTTTAAATGTCAGTGATCTTTATCCGGATACATATACTGTATATGCTAGCTATTCTGGTGACGGTAAATACTTGGAAAATGCTACAAATGAACAAATTACACTACCTCAAACAGGCAATTATTTAATAAATGTAACAGCTGGTGATATTACAGTAGGTAATGATGCAGTAATTATTGTAAACTTGCCAAGTGATGCAAAAGGATATGTGAACATAACCCTCAACAATAGTGAAATCAAAAAAGCTGAAATTAAAAATGGTGTTGCAAAATTAAATGTCTCTGATTTGGCTGTTGGTAAATATAATGTTGTTGTCAACTTCACTGATGATAAATATACTTTAAAAACTAACTCAACAACATTCAATGTAGGTCAAATTAGAACTGTTTTAACTCCATCAGTTAGCGTTGAAGACAGAACAATCAATGTAACTGTAGCAATCACTGAAAATGCAACTGGTAACATTACAATTTATGTAAACAATCAACCATATAGTAGGGAAATCAAAAATAATGAGGCTAATTTAGTCATTGATGTGCTTCCTGGTGATATTTTAATTAGAGCAAGCTATGATGGTGATGATAATCATACAAGTGCAACTTCTAATTTGATTGATGTTGATGTTGAAAAGATTTCTGATTATGAAATTTTAATTGATTTGGATGAACTGATAACAGTTGTTGACAATAACAAAATCATATTCACTTTACCTGAAAATGCAACAGGTGTTTTAGTCGTATCTGTTGGAGATGAAGAATATGCTGTTGAGATAAACTCAACTACTCATAAAGCAGAATTAGTTCTTCCATTATTGAGTGAAGGGGATTATGTAGTTGTTGTTACTTATGAAAATGCTTTATATGAATTTAAAGAATCCAATGCATCTTTCAAAGTAGTTAAACTTAACACAACAGTTGATGTAGAAATTAATAACATCACTAAAGACTTATCTGAAGTTATTAATATCACATTAAATGAAACTGCATCAGGTGAAGTTTTAATTGATGTAAACGGAACTGTTTATCATAGATATGTTGATGGTGGTAAAACCAATTTAACTTTAAACGGTTTAAATGATGGAAATTACACTGTAACTGTAACATATTTAGGTGATGACTACTTTAATAGCAATTCCACAACAGTTTATTTCACTGTTTCAAAATTAACAACTGATTTAATAGTCAATGCTTCCGATATTATTGTAGGCAATGATTTGAAAATTGAATTTACTCTAGCTTCAAACATTACTGATTTAATAACTGTCAAAGTTGGAGATGAAAATTACACAACATTCGTATATAAAGGAAAAGGTAATTTAACTGTAAGCAATTTACCTGCTGGTGAATATAACATTACTGTAAGTTATGCTGGTGATAATAATTATTATGCGGTTTCAAATACAACAAACGTCACAGTAAATGCTAAAAAATCTTCCATGATTAATGTTAGTGTAGCTGATATTACTGTTGGTGAAAATATAACAGTATATGTAAATGCTACTGCTGGAATTAATGGTCCGGTATATGTTACAATTGCAGGTTTAGCTTACACTCGTGAACTTGTTGACGGTAAAGTTAATTTCACGGTTTCCAATCTGTCTGCTCGTAATTACCAAGTTTCAGCATTCTTCATGGGTAATGATGAGTTTGAATTATGCAATACTACTTCAACATTTGTAGTGCATAAGAAAGACACTCCTATCAGTTTAAA
The DNA here is from genome assembly GCA_017460025.1 of Methanobrevibacter sp. GTDB lineage: Archaea > Methanobacteriota > Methanobacteria > Methanobacteriales > Methanobacteriaceae > Methanocatella. The sequence continues at coordinate 3,910 of JAFUBV010000282.1, forward strand.
TGTGTCCGACATTAAAATTGGTGATGATGAAGTAATTAATGTAACTGTTGCTAGCGATGCTACTGGTGATGTTTTAATTAATATTGATGGATTGCATATTTATGCTGAAATTGTCAATGGTAGTGCTATAGCTGTTATCAGCGATTTTGCTGTTGATAATTATAATGTGGATGTAGTTTATCTTGGTGATGATAATTATAATAGTAACTCAACTAGTTCATCATTTGTAGTTTCTCAACTTAAGACTACTATTGCTATAAATGGTTCAGA